>DXDP01000163.1 GCA_019115445.1 Candidatus Nocardiopsis merdipullorum | reverse complement strand
ACACGTTTTCCACTGTCGAGGACGACCATCGCCCCGGACCCGTTCTGCCGGGCCGAGACCGCCTGCGTGTCCAGACGCACGTCGATACCCTCCCGGTCGAACTGTTCGGCGATCAGTTGGCACAGTCGGGGGTCCTCACGGTCCAAAAGACGGGGGCCGCGCTGCACGACGGTGACCTGTGTACCCAGGCGGGCCAGGAACTGGCTCAATTCGATGCCCACGGCGCTGCCCCCGATCACCACCGCTCGGCGCGGGATCCGAGTCAGTGTGGTGGCCTCACGGTTGGTCCACACCGTGTTGGGCCCCAGTGTGTCCAGGCCGTCGATCGGGGGGCGTGCCGATTCCGCTCCGGTGGCGACCACGACGTGGTCGGCGGTCAACTCCTCCTCCCCCACCCGCACCCGCCAGGGGTTGCGGCCCACCAATCGGGCCTGTCCCCGGAGTACCTTGGCACCACTGTCCTGGAGTTGGGAGACCTGGGCGGAGTCGTCCAGATGACGGATCATGCCGTCACGGTAGGAACGCAGACCCGCCCAATCCAACTGGGGTCGGGAGACCCCGGCGGTACCCGCAGCCTGCAGTTGTGCCTCCGGTGAACGCAACAGGACCTTGGTGGGGATACACGCGTAGTAACCGCACTCACCGCCGATGAGCTCCCGCTCGACCACTGCGATGTTTTTGTCCGCCTCCAGCAGGCGCCCGGCGACGAGTTCACCGCCCGGGCCCATTCCGATGACGATCGCGTCCAGGTGTTCCATACCTTTGCTCCCCCGTCGGCTCGCCTTCGATGCTCCCCTTGCTGCGTGCCCGGAGGAAAGCCCGACACGCAGCGTGTTGCCCGCTGTCCAAGGGCTGACCAACACGCTTTCGGGTTCTGGGGCGTAGTACCCCTGCGTCAAGTGCGGTGAACAGGCCCCGCAGGTCTTTGCGTGACATCGGCGCCATCCCACGCCGTAGGTGTTTCACGCAAAGAGGTTGCAGGATCGGCCGGATGCACGATGTCCGTGCCGTGTATCACAGCGTTGACATGCAAGAAGTCTTTCCAGACATGGTGTACTTGCGGGTTGACGCACGGTTTTACCGGAAAGGGACCGCCCTCGACGGCGTATCATGTCGGCACAGAACATCATCCTCGTCCTCGATCTTCTCGGTGTTTTCGCTTTCGCACTGGATGGTGCATTGACTGGCATCCGTGCTGCGCGGGTGGACATCGTCGGTGTGATGGTGTTGGCCATGGCGACCTCATTGGGCGGCGGCATCATCCGTGATGTGTTGCTCGGCCAGACCCCGGCGACCTTCCAGGACTGGCGGTATCTGGTCACCGCGGTGCTCGGGGGCACGTTGGCGTTCTTCCTGAACCAGTGGTTGGACCAGCTGACCAAACCGATCCTGTTGTTCGATGCAGCGGGCCTGAGTTTGTTCACGGTGATCGGGGCGACCAAGGCCTTGGAGCACGAGTTCGGTCCCCTTCAGGCGATACTGCTGGGGACGATCACCGGTGTGGGAGGTGGCACCATCCGTGATGTCCTGCTCAACCGGGTCCCGACCGTGCTCAGCGCCAATTCTCGGCTGTATGCGATCCCGGCGATGCTCGGTGCCGCTGTTGTGGTCGTGGGGCACATCTTCGGCCCGGGCCCGGCCTGGGTCGCGGTGATCGGCGCGCTGCTCTGCTTCACCGTGCGGGTTCTGTCGTTGCGTTACCGATGGAACGCGCCCATCCCACCCGGTGCACCTTCACCCTAGATTCACCGGTTCCGACAGGTCGTCACGGTGGTGGGTCGAGGCTTCCCGTGCGGTACGGCGCAGTATCGCGACCATGGCGGGAACGGGCTCGGGCGGGCGGCGCCGGTGCACCACGTAGATCTCTCGAGCCAGGTGGGTCCCGCGCAGCGGGCGGCTGACCCATGCTCCGCGACGGGCCACCCCCAAAATACTGCGTGGGACCAGCGCCACCCCCACCCCCGCCTCGATCAGCGCAAGGGCCACCTCGTAGTCCCGGGTCTCGTAGGCCACGTTCAGCTGTACACCGATGGCCGCCGCGGCCGTGTCGAGACTGATCCGGTTGTGGATACCGGGCGCACCACAGATCCACTCCTGTTCTGCCAGATCGGCCAAGGACGGCTCATCGTCGATGTTCGGGTGTCCTTGAGGTGCCACCACCAGGAGCGGGTCCACCAAAATGCGTTCGCGATGCAGCCCGGTGTCGCGTGGCAGGGGCACGCCCGGGTAACGGTGGGTGACGAGCAGGTCCAGCTCCCCCGAGGTGACCAGGTCGTAACCACCCGGGGGTTCGATGTCGGACAGCGACAGGCGTACGTGAGGGTGTTCGTGCCCGAATACGGCCAGTGTGCGTGGCAACAACACCTTGCCCGCGCTCGCAAAGGCACCCAAGGACAGTCGGTCCGGTGGTTCACCCACCAGGGCACGCACCGCCGCTTCGGCATCACGCAGCTCACCCAGAACACGTTCACCGTGTTCGAGCAGGACTCTGCCGGCCTCGGTGAGCCTCACCCCGGTACGGCCACGTTCGACCAGAAGGACACCGACCTCGCGCTCGAGCTTGGTGAGCTGCTGGGACAAGGCGGGTGGGGTGAAGGAAAGACGTTCGGCCGCGGCGGTGATCGAACCGGCGTGGGCAATTTCCACCAGCACACGCAACCGGTGGGCGTCCAGCACCTACCTCTCCCCTCTTGTGCGACGAACACACCTTGGGCCAAAGCTTTGCTTAAGGATCTTTAGTAGACACAACTTCATGTTAACCGCCGGTACGGGCAGAGTGGAGAGCATGAGCCCCAAGACCGCACCCGTCACACTCACGCCCACAGCCACCGACGTCCGTGCCGCCGCCGAACGCATCGCGCCCTATGCTCGCCGCACCCCGGTCATGCCCACCGAGGTCGACGGGCGTCCCGTCACCTTGAAACTGGAGCAACTCCAACTCACGGGCGCATTCAAGCTCCGTGGAGCACTCAACGCCCTCCTGGGTGGTTCCAGGACCGACCGCGTGATCACCGCCTCGGGCGGAAACCATGGTCTGGGGGTGGCCACCGCGGCTCGACTGATCGGTGTGCACGCCATCGTCTACGTGCCCGAAACGGTGCCCGAGGCCAAGGCCGGGCCTCTGGCCGCCACCGGAGCCGAGATCGTACGGGTCGGTGATCACTACGCGCAGGCCGCCGAGGCCGCGTATGCACGAGCCGAACGCGAGGGCGCGCGCTATCTGCACGCCTTCGACGACCCGCTGGTGGTGGCCGGCCAGGGCACCATCGGCCTGGAAGTGGCCGCCGACGCGCCCGAGTGCGACAGCATCACCGTCGCGGTGGGTGGCGGCGGATTGGCCGCCGGTGTACGCCTGGGGGCAGAGGGTCGCACGGTCGTCGGGGCCGAGCCCCAGGGGTGCCAGAGCCTGCACACGGCGCTTGCAAAGGACCGACCGGTGGAGACTTCGGTGGATTCTGTGGCCTCCTCTGCTCTGGGTGCTTCCACGCTGGGACAGGTGCCCTTCTCGGTACTGCGTGCCCACCCGATCACCCCGGTGCTGGTGAGCGACACCGAGATCGTGGAGGCACAAAAGCGGCTGTGGTCGGAGTTTCGTGTGGCCACCGAGCCCGCGGCCGCCGTACCGTTCGCCGCGTGGTTGGCTGGCCGGGTTCCCGGGCAGCATCCCTGTCTCGTGGTGTGCGGTGCCAACACCGAGTGGCACCTGGGTGGATGATTCCGTACCGAGGCCCTGTCCGCGCACGATGTTCCTCAGCCGATGACCTGGAGATACTCTTCCGACCCGGCACCGTTGGTACCGACGGCTCGCCCTGACATTGGTACGGTGATCACTCCTCGTCCTCCGCCCAGGGAGATCATGTGCTCTACCGTGTGTTACGGCGGACCGCGGCAATCCTTGCCCGGGTCCTGTGCCGTCCGACCATCGAGGGCACTCAGAACGTTCCCGACAGCGGCCCTGTCCTGCTGGCGGGTAACCATCTGTCGTTCATCGACAGCGTCGTCATCCCGTTGGCACTGCCCCGACGCAGAGTGCGTTTCCTGGCCAAGAGTGCCTACTTCGAAGGGACAGGTCTCAAGGGGCATGCGTCCCGAATCCTGTTCAGCTCCCTGGGGGCGATGCCCGTCGAACGCGGCAACGCCCGTGACGCACTGCTGTCCTTGGACATGATGCTCGAACGCCTCCACGAGGGTGAGGCGTGTGTGGTCTACCCCGAAGGCACCCGTTCACACGACGGACGCTTGTACCGAGGCCGTACCGGGGTGGCCCATCTGGCCATGGAGGCCAAGGCCCCCGTGATCCCCGTCGCCCTCTCGGGTACTCAGAACGTACAACCCATCGGCGCGAACATGCCACGTCCGCGCCCGTTCAAGGTACGTTTCGGCGCCCCCATGGATTTTTCCACCGGGTTCGACCACCTCTCACCGGCCAAGGCCCGACGTGTCATCACCGATCAGATCATGGACGCCATCGCCGAACTGTCGGGGCAAGAACGCGCACAGGGCTACAACGACCTTTCCGACCAGGGCTGATCCTGTGGACCACCGGGCTCCACCAGGAAACGGTCCGGGGTCAACGGCAGGTTGCGCACCCGTGTCCCGGTGGCGTGGTGGGCGGCGTTGGCCACAGCCGCGGCTGCCCCGACGATGCCGATCTCGCCGATTCCACGCGAACCCATCGGGGTGGCGTGGGTGTCGGACTGCTCCAACCATTCGGCCTGCACACTGCGCACGTCGGCGTTGACCGCGACATGGTACTGGGCCAGGTCGGCGTTGACCACGTGCCCGAGCCGCGGATCCAACACGCTGTGCTCGTGCAGAGCCATCGACAACCCCATCACCATGCCACCGATCAACTGTGAGCGAGCGGTGCGGGGATTGATGACCCGACCCACCGAGAACAATCCGTACATACGTGGGACCCGCACTTCACCGGTGTCGGCGTTGACCCACGCCTCCACGAAGTGGGCACCGAAGGAGTAGATCGCATACCCCTCGGCCACCGTGCCTCTTGGTGCCGCTTCCTGGACCCGGTCCCCTTCCATCGGGGTGTGGCCGTGCTGATCACGGAAGGCGGCCGCGGCCGCCACGATCGCCGAACCCCACGAGGAGGTCCCGCTGGAGCCACCGGCCACCGAGGCCGTGGGCAGGTCGCTGTCCCCGATCTCCACACGCACGTTCGAGATCGGGACGGCCAGGGCGTCGGCGGCGATCTGCCCCAGGACGGTGCGTGCGCCCGTGCCGATGTCGGCGGCACCGATGCGCACGATGTAGCTTCCCGAGGTGTACACGATCTCGGCCTCCGAGCCGGGGTTGATCATGTGCGGGTAGACGGCGGAAGCCACACCGGTGCCCACCCACCAATCACCTTCGCGCCGGCTGCGGGGACGTGGGTCGCGATCGTGCCAGCCGAACCGGTCGGCCCCTTCACGCAGGCAACGCAGCAACGAGCGGTCGGACCAGGGCAGCCCCGTTTCGGGGTCCACCTCGGGTTCATTTTGCTCACGCAGCTCGATCGGGTCCATCCCCAGCTCCACCGCGAGTTCGTCCATGGCCGACTCGACTGCGTACATGCCGGGACATTCGCCGGGGGCTCGCATCCAGAAGGGGATGGGTACGTTCAGGGCGGCCAGGCGGTGGGTGGTACGCCGATGGGGTGCGCTGTACATCATGCGTGTGCACACCGCGGTCTGTTCGGCGAACTCCTTGACGGTGGCGGTGTGTTCTTCCACGTCGTGCACCATGACCTGTAGGGAACCGTCGCGGTGTGCCCCCAGTCGAAGTCGCTGGATGGTGGGCGTACGGTGCCCCACCAGGGTGAACATCTGTTGCCGGGTCAGGGCGAACTTGATCGCGCGCCCGGGCAGGGCGCGTGCTGCCATGGCCACGAGCACGTTGTGGGCATGTGGTGAACCCTTGGAGCCAAAACCACCGCCCACGTGCGGGGAGATCACCCGAACCTGCGCGGGGGCCAATCCCAGGACATGGACGAGGGTTTCACGCACGGGGTGGGCGCCCTGTGTGGAGTCGTACAGGGTCAGGTGTCCGCCTTCGGCCTCGGCCCACAGCGCGGTCGATGTGTGCGGTTCCATGGGGTTGTTGTGCTCCATGGGCGTGCGGTAGGTGCGGTCGATGACCACCTCGGCCCGGTCCAGTGCGGCTTCGGGTTCGCCCTGGACGGTGTCGACCTCCGGGTAGGCGCTGAGTTCTTCGGGGCGGTACAGGGCCGGGTGCCCGGAGGTCAGGAGTACGTCGTGTTCTTCGGCCTGCTCCTGTACACGTACCAGGGAAGCGGCGTAGCGGGCTTCCTCCGGGGTGTCGGCGACCACCGCGGCCACGATCTGTCCACGGAAACAGATGTCGGGGTCCTGGAGCACGGCGAACTCACGGTCGTCGGTGGCGGCGAGGCGTTCGGCGCTGTCGTGCGTGAGGACGGTGCGTACCCCGGGCAGGGCCAGAGCACTCGATGCGTCGACCGCGGTGACTCGGCCCCGGGCCACGGTGGAGAGCACCGGATGCAGGTACAGAGGTTCTCGGAAGGAGAATTCGTAGGCGTAGGGTGCGTGGCCGGCGACCTTGTCCTCACCTTCGGTGCGGGCCAGGGGTTGTCCGATCGCCCCGGTGGGTGGTGTGTTGTTCAACGGTCCTCCTGCAGAGCAAGTGAGCGCAAGGTCGCACAGATCGTGTTCACTGCCAGGGGGACCTTGAAGGCGTTGTCCTGTCCCGGGCGTGCGTCGACGAGTTCGGCACGTGCGGCCTCACGGAAAACTCCTTCGGTGGCCGCCTGTCCGCGTAGTGCCTCTTCTGCGTGGTGGGCACGCCAGGGGGCGTGGGCCAGACCACCCAGGGCCACACGTACGTCGGTGATCACCCCTTCCTCGACCTGTAGTGCGGCGGCCACCGACACCAGAGCAAAGGCGTAGGAGGCACGTTCACGCACTTTGCGGTAGGTGGAGTGGACCGCCAGGGGAAGGTGTGGAAGGTCGACTGCGATGATGAGGTCGCCGTGTTCCAGGACGGTGTCGTGTTCGGGGTGGTGTCCGGGCAGGCGGTGCAGTCCGGGCATGGCGATTCCGCGCTCTCCTTCGGGAGTGAGCAGACGCACTTCGGCGCCCAGTGCGGTCAGGGCCACCGCCATGTCGGAAGGGTGGGTGGCCACGCACTGCTCGGAGGTGCCCAGCACGGCGTTGTCACGCCCGTGGCCGTGCTGGGCCGA
>DXDP01000162.1 GCA_019115445.1 Candidatus Nocardiopsis merdipullorum | reverse complement strand
TCCCAGACCAAAACCCCCCAATGGATGGTCGAGCGGGCCGGAGAGGTTGCCCGGGACAACGGCCTCCAGGTGACCGTCTGGGACGAGCAGGCACTGCAGGAACAAGGTTTTGGTGCCATCCTCGGTGTCGGCCGAGGGGCCTCGCGTCCCCCGCGCCTGGTCCAACTCTCCTACGTCCCCGAGAACCCTTCCGCACACGTGGTGCTCGTCGGTAAGGGCATCACCTTCGACACCGGTGGCCTGTCCCTCAAGCCGAACGACAACATGTCGCTGATGAAGACCGACATGAGCGGCTCCGCGATCGTCCTGGGGGTGCTCTCGGCCCTGCACGCCGTGGGCAGCGGGGTCAAGGTCACCGGACTGCTCGCACTGGCGGAGAACGCCTTCTCCGGCGACGCGACCAGGATCGGTGATGTGCTCACCACATACACCGGTACGACCGTCGAAGTGCTCAACAGCGACGCCGAAGGCCGTCTGGTCCTTGCCGACGCCCTCGGTTACGCCGTCACCGAACTGGAGCCGGACCTCCTGCTGGACGTGGCCACCTTGACCGGTGCCGCCAAGCTCGCCCTCGGTACCGGCATGGGCGCTCTCTACAGCAACGACGACGATCTTGCGGCCGAGCTGGAGACGGCGGCCAAGGCCTCCGCCGAGCCGCTGTGGCGGATGCCGCTCACCGAGCAGTACACGGAGACCACCCGTTCCCGGGTGGCCGACCTGGCCAACATCGGCACCAAGGGCACGGAGTTCGGGCCGGCCGGGGCGACCGATGCCGCACTTTTCCTGCGTGAGTTCACCGGCGACCTGCCCTGGGCCCACCTGGACATCGCAGGTCCCGGCCGTTCCACGAAGGAGTCGGGTCTGCTCAGCAAGGGCGGAACGGCCTTTGCCACCCGGACCCTGTTGCGCTGGCTCGCCGATCGCTGAAAACACGTTCGAGCCGAGGCCCCGTGTACAAGCGGGGCCTCGGTCCTTGAGCGGCTTCAGTGCTGAGGACGGATCGTGGCGAGCAGGCCGTCACCGACGGGAATCAGCAGGGGAACGAACTCCTCACCCTCGCGTATCCGCTGAAGGACCTCACGCACCGCGATCTCCCGAGGGGTGGGCGCGTGCAAAGGGCCGTCCTGCTCGGTGGAGACGGCCAGGGCATTGTTGAACACCAAGAGCCCGCCGGAACGGAGCAGGCGCAACGCCTCGTCGAGGAAGAACGGGTAGGAGGCCTCGTCGGCGTCGACGAACACCAGGTCGTAGCCGCCGTCGGTGAGTCGCGGGAGCACCTCGTGTGCGGAACCGCGGATCAGGCGGGCCCTACCGGTGCCGAAGCCCGCCCGGGAGAACAATGCGCGAGCGTACTCCTGGTGGGCACCGTTGATGTCCACGGAGGTGAGAATGCCGTCGGTGGACATACCACGCAGCAGCCACAGCCCCGAAGCTCCGTACCCGGTGCCGATCTCCACGACGGAGCGCGCACCGATGGCGGCCGCCAAGAAGCGTAGGGCGGCACCGGCGGCCGGTTCCACCGGTGGTGCCGGTGAGCGGTCCCCCTCCATGTAGGCGTCCGCGAGAACCGGGTCGGCCAGTGCCTCCTGGTCGAACCGTGTTTGCTCGGTCCGGGCCCAGTTCGTCCGGAGCACGCTCTCTTCTGGGCTGGCGATGACGGCCTCCCCTGCCGTGGTGTCAGGTATTGGGCGGGGCGCTGACCGGGAGATGGTCACCCACCGTAGAATTCCGGTAGCGGCCAGGTCATGTCCCTGGCCAAAGACTAGCTTGAATCCGGTCCGAACTCCGAGCGTGACTGCGGGAACTTATCACGTGCCTTTCGGCGTTGGAATGAGATGAAAGTACGTTGACCGCCACGAAAGCAACCCCCCGACCGGCCGTCGTGTGGCGGATCGACGGGACGAAGGGAGTAGCGGTGCCCGAGACCGGCTCTGCCGTGGATTTCGAGCCTTGGGAACCCCCGAGCTGGGAGGAGGTCGTCCGAAACCATTCCCCTCGGGTGTATCGGCTCGCCTATCGGCTGTCCGGTAACAAGCACGACGCGGAGGACCTCACCCAAGAAGTCTTCATCCGAGTGTTTCGTTCTCTGGCCAACTACACCCCCGGAACGTTCGAGGGGTGGTTGCACCGCATCACCACCAACCTCTTCCTCGACATGGTCCGCCGTAGGGCGCGTATCCGTTTCGAAGGTCTTGCGGAGAACGCCGACGAACGCTTGGCGGGACGAGAACCTTCTCCGGACCAGCGCTACGACGACCGGCATTTCGACGCCGACATCCAAAGTGCCCTGGACGCGCTGCCGGCCGAGTTCCGGGCCCCGGTGGTCCTGTGCGACATCGAAGGCTTGTCCTACGAGGAGATCGCGGCGACGCTCGACGTCAAGCTCGGCACCGTCCGCAGCCGCATCCACCGTGGCCGTGCACAGCTGCGCCGTGCCCTGGAACACAGGACCACCAAGGACGCACAGGCCCGGCAGGAGCAGGAGCGGGGAGCCAACGCGATCAACGGGGAGGCCCAGTGAGCACGCACCACCTGGGAGAACGCCTCTCGGCGCTCGTCGACGGTGAGCTCGGGGCGGTCGAGCACGACAGCGCCCTCATCCACCTGGCCAAGTGTGAATCGTGCCGTTTCGAGGCCGACATGCTGCGCCGCCTCAAGCGCCGACTGCACGGCTTGGGTGAACCCGAGCCCGACCTCGACTTCATGGGCCGCCTGACCGAGCTCTCTCGCGACCAGGAAAGCCCAAGAGACGATCGGTCCGACCCGCCGTTCGGCGGAGGTGGGATGTTCGGTGCCGGTCCACCCCTGGGCTCTTCACGACCGATCGGAGGCTTTCCCACCGAGAACCCGTTGGCGACGGAGGTCATCACCGGGTCGGGGTCGGCCCCGACCACAGAACCGGTGGAGGAATCGCGCGCGCACCGCTCCAACGGGCGTGGCCGTGGGGAGCGGTGGACCCACCTGTTGCCCCCTTTTCCCGGCGGCAGGTACGCCGTCGCAGGCATCGCCGTGGCCACCGCGCTCCTCGGTTCGGCCTTCGTCGCCGGGGGTGACACGGACGACACCCCGGTGGTGGAGCCACGCCTGTCCGACTACGCGGTCGAGCACGCGGTGACCAGCCGTCACATCCCGGTGACGAAGACCATGCCGGTCGATCACGGCGGGTGGGCCGACCCCGGAACGGCAGAACCGAGCCGGTGAGTGCGGAGGAGTCGTCCTCCGGCCCCACCCTGATCCCGGTCGCACTCCTTGTGACGCTGACATGCGTCCTGATGTTGACCATCGCGGCCCCTCCGGACCCGTACGCGGTGCCCGCGGACGGTCCGGACGACGGCATGTCCCTGCTGCAACGTGCGGCCCGGGCCGAGGACGAAGTCGCCTACACGGGTGTGCGTCGGATCTCCAGCGCCGAACACGGTGGCCGGATGGATCTGCGGGTGGTCAACCGACCGGGCGAAGGTCTCCTCCTGGCCCAGCTCGGTGAGGAGGAGCAAGGACTCTTCGTGAGCTCCTCGCAGGCCTTGGACTCTCTCGACGCACGTATGCTCGCCATGCTTCGGGACATCTACGCGGTCACGGACACGGGGCGGACCGAGTTCCGCGGTCGAGAGGCGTACTTGGTGGAAACGCTCAGGGCGGACGACAGCGTCGCCGGGCGCTTCTGGGTGGACACCGAGACGGACCTGCTCATCGGCCGGACCATCTACGAACGTGGCGAGGAGGAGGCCATCTCCACCCGCTTGGTCGACCTGGAGCTCGGAGGCGACAGTTGGCCCGAGCACATGAGTGCCGACGAACCCTGGGGAGAGGTCCTCGACGCGGTCGAACTCGACGAACTCCGTTCCCAGGGGTGGCACATCCCCGAACACCTGGACTGGGACCTACGCCTGATCGACGCCCGTTCCACCCACCACGGGGACCACATGGTGGTTCACAGCGTCTATTCGGACGGACTCTCCCAGATATCGGTATTCACGCAACGTGGCAGGCTTGGTACCGCACACACAGCAACCCTTCAGAACGGATATGTGGGAACCGATACCGACGGGCCCGACATCTCACCCCAACACGACATGATCTTCGGTGGCGACACGGGCCAGTACCAGAGCATGTGGCAAGCGAACGGTTTCGTCTACACCGTCCTGGCCGATGCTCCGGCCGAACTGGCAGCCTCTGCGGTGAACGCTCTTCCGGAGCCCGAGACCCCCGGCTTCTGGGCACGTGTCCAACGAGGGCTGTCCCGCTGGGGGATCCTCTGACCCCATGGGAGGGCACCGTCGGCCGACCGAACAGTACAGCGACAGACGGAGCAGGTCTTGAGTGAAGAACACGGCCACCCGGGCCGTGGGAACGAACCCGGCTGGGGTGCTCCCCACTCGGGTGACGGGACATCCTCCGCCGGAGCGCCCGATTCGGCGCCTCCTCAGGAGCAGACCCCCGCCCCCCTTTCCCCTCCCGGGACGCACCGGTCCGAGGGACCGAGTGTTCCCCCCGGCCCCGAGAACCCGGGGCACACTTCTCCCAACCCCAGT
>DXDP01000161.1 GCA_019115445.1 Candidatus Nocardiopsis merdipullorum | reverse complement strand
CGGGGGTTCCCCTGCTCTGGAGAAGGAATCGGGCGACGAAGTGGTCGAGGAGAACACTTCCGGCGGCAATCTGGCCACCACCGGTAGCTCATTGGCGGCCCTGGTCACCGCAGCGATCGTCGCGGTCGGTGGTGGGGGCGCGGCCACGTTCTTGGCACGTAAACGCACCACCGCCATGGACGACCGGATCGAGGACTGAAAGGACCGGACAGCAGGGGCGTGGCTCCGCCGAGTTGGGTGATCCGACCCGGACATGAGTGAGGGCGGGTCCATGGACCCGCCCCGTTTTCCTCAGTGGCCGGAAAGCTTCCGGCCGTTCCCCCCGGAACCGGCACAGACCGGGGAGATCACTCCGTACGCTGGCTGGGGATTCCGGCCAGCAGAGCGCGGACTTCTGTCTCGCGGTAGCGGCGGTGTCCGCCCAAGGTGCGGATCGAAGTCAGTTTGCCCGCCTTGGCCCAGCGTGTGACGGTCTTGGGGTCCACGCGGAACATGGTGGCAACCTCGGCGGGGGTCAAAAGGGGTTCCGCCTCGGGCGTGCGAGTTGACATGTGTACGGCCTCTCCTCCTGGATCTGTGTGCCGATCCTTGAGCCTTAATCCTGGCACTTACCCCGGATGTCCAATGTTCCCGGTCGGGTGCACACTGGTGCCACCTGGGGTGTTCTTGCGACCACTCCAAGCAACTTTGCACTCGGGAGGCAGAAAGCCGCCCGGGGTCGCGTCACGCTAAGTGATTCTAGCGACACGTTTAGTGGCATGTGGTCTATTCGGTCAAAACTTCGTTCTCGGGCCTTGTTTTTCTCGATCCGGGGGACCCAAAGTGCTGCGGGTGGCCGGCCGAAATCCTGTCTTTTGGTGGGAGAGGACTGATCCTCCGGCGAGCACGATCATGGTGCAGCGGATCGCCGGGATGGTCGGAGGACGGTCGCATCCGATGCTTCTGGAAGGTCGGGCCGCGCGGGAAGCCCGACGCGGCAGGGCTTTTCGGATTACTGAGGGGGAAATCAGTGATCGAGTCACCACAGTCTACGTCGATCCCTGGCGGGTGTTATGCCCGGTTTCACCCTGATTGATGTTGGGGTGGAGACGGTCTACGAAGCCAGGCTGTCGCCACGTGTGAAAAGGTTCTCCGAAGAGGATGAGAAACCTGGCGTACCAGGTTGGGTGCGGCGTGTCCGTGCTCCGGGACGACCACACGAGTGGGCCGCCCACCCAGGAGAACCTGCCGCTTTCGGCACACTCAGTTGGCGCGCTCCAAGGCGCGCACGGACCTCCACCGTCGCAGGAGACGCCTGCGCACATCGCCCACCTGATCGGTCCGGCCCGCGGACAGCGCCGCCACCACGGCCGACACATCGGCCACCGAGTGGTCCTCGTACAGGTGGTCATCACTGAGCAGGTACGGAAGCCCGCCGTAATCCAGCTCCAGAAGAGCGTCCGGATGTGCGGTGTCGGTCAACCACTCCTCCAGACGTTGCGTGGAGACCGACATGTTGCGTCTGCCGGAGCGCTCACGCAACACCGCCAAGGTGTGCTCCAAGCGGCGGCGGGCGAGGGACACCCGGGTCAAGTACAGAAGGGTACGGGTGGAGTCCGCCGACAGCACCAGACAGCGCTCGTTGGCCTCGAACGGCACGAACCACGGCACCGGGATCATCCAGTTGCTCGACAGGATCCCCGGCCTCACCCGGGCACCGGAATCCCGCCACTCCTGGTACTTGCGCACGGTACGCCTTGTCTCGGCCCCGGAGACGAACGCCTCACTCACCGGTCGGGGCGTGCTGCTGACGAATTTCTCGAAGGCTCGCCACGAACGCAACCGGGTCTGCCACGGGCACACGTACAGCCGCTCGTTCACCCGACGTAGATAGGCGTTCTCGCTCTCCTCGGACGGTGCGGCCCGAGGTGGGAAGGTCAAGAGCCGCCCCAGACTCTCCGAATGTTCGGCCGCCAACGCGTTGATTCTGCGAGGGCGGTCATGGGAGGCGGCGTACTCCTCCCACCGTCGACGCTCGTGGGGAGAGAACGCGTCGACGGGCTGATAGATACGAAGGTAGGCGGTGTAGGGCAGCACGTGCGCATCGTGACACATATCGTTGCCAGTGGCACTCACCGTGAGAAACGCCTGCTGGAGGGCGTTCCAGGGCCCGGGTATCCTCGTCACACACGGGTGGCGTGGGCAGGGCGCGGCACGACCGGGTACGGTTGTGTTTGTACGTAAGCTGGCGCCTGCCGTCAGCCGCGTTGACGGCCGTCAGCCCGCAAGTGCGGATGAACAAGTAATCTGGGGTTCGTCTGAACCCATCGTTGAGGGGGTCGAGCCAATGGGGCGCGGCCGAGCCAAGGCCAAGCAGCAGAAGGTCGCACGGAAGCTCAAGTACAGCACCGGCGGAACCGACCTCGATCGGCTGCGGTCGGAGCTGGGTGTCGCTGAGGGTGGAGGGTCTTCCTCCGGGCCGTCGGGGTCGGACGACCCCTACGCAGATTCTCACGACGACCTGGCCGAGCGCTACGCCGATCTTGCCGAGAAGTACGCAGAGCCCGACAAGTAGTCCTGTCGAGGTTTCAATTGCTCGGACAGCGATAACAGACCTGGACGCGCAGCAGGGCCGACCCATCGGGACCCACTGCGGCCGGGTGGATATAGCCGGTGCGAACCACTTCGGTGGTTCGCACCGGCTATATGCGCAGCTGTTTCTCACGGGTTCCGGTACTCGCCACTCAGCTCGGCGCTACCGGAACCCGTCGTCACTTCGCCGAGTTTCCACGCCGGGACACCTCTGTCGGTGAGAAGGCCCAGGGCGCCTTCGACGTCCTCGGCCCCGAGGACGGCCACCATGCCCACCCCCATGTTGAACGTGGCTTCCATGTCTTGGCGGCTCACCTTGCCCTTCTCGGCCAAGTAGCCGAACACGGGTGCGGGTGCCCAGGTGGAACGGTCCAACCGGGCGTCGAGATGGTCGGGCAGGGCCCGGGACAGGTTCGCCACCAGACCACCACCGGTCACGTGCGCGTAAGCGTGTACGTCCACCGCCTCGGTGAGGGCCATGCAGTCCTTGGCGTAGATCCGGGTCGGGGTGAGCAACACCTCTCCCAGAACACCGTCGAGCTCCGGAACGTGTGAGGAAAGATCCACCCCGGACCGTTCCACGATGTCGCGTACCAGCGAGTACCCGTTGGAGTGCGGCCCGGAGGAAGCCATCGCGATCACCGCATCACCCGCACGTACCCGTTCCGGGCCGAGGATCGCATCGCCCTCGACCACCCCGGTACCGGCCCCGGCCAGGTCGTACTCGTGGGGATCCATCGCCCCCGGATGCTCGGCGGTCTCCCCACCGATGAGGGCACAACCGGCCTGGTGACAGCCTTCGGCGATCCCACCGACGATCTCGGCGATCCTCTCGGGCACCACGGAGCCGCAGGCGATGTAGTCGGTCATGAACAACGGTTCGGCGCCACTGACCACCAGATCATCGATCACCATCGCCACCAGGTCGATACCGATCGTGTCGTGTTTGTCCATCTGCTGGGCGAGCATCAGTTTCGTGCCGACCCCGTCGGTGGAGGTCGCCAGGACCGGGTCCCGATACTTGGTGGTGTCCAACCGGAAAAGCCCCGCGAAACCACTGCTGTCGGTGACCTGCTCGGGGCGACGGGTGCGCGCGACGTGACTCTTCATCAGGTCGACGGCACGCTCACCCGCGGCGATGTCGACGCCCGCGGCCGCGTACGCGCCCGTACCTGTGCTGTCGGCTGCCACGCGAACTCTCCTCATACTGTTTCGATGACGTGATACGAACCACACCGACCGCGCTGCTGCGGGCCGGGAAAGGAACCGGGACGCACCCGGTGGGGGTTACTTCTCACCGGCGACCACAGGGCTGCCACAGGACTTCTCCAGCAAGTACTCACCACGTGAATCGGTGTCCACCTTCACCGGATACACGCCGTCGAAGCAGGCGCGGCACAACTGGTTCTCGGGAAGCTTCGTGGCGGCGGTGAGCTGCTCCAGACTCACATGGGCAAGACTGTCGGCGTTGATCGACTCGGTGATCTCCTCGACGGAGAGGTTGGCGGCGATGAGTTCGGCCCGTGTGGCGAAGTCCACCCCGTAGTAGCACGGCCACAACACGGGCGGACTGGAAATACGCACGTGCACCTCGGCGGCACCCGCCTCACGCAACATCCGCACCAGGGCGCGTTGAGTGTTGCCACGCACGATGGAGTCGTCCACGACCACCAACCTGCGGCCCTCGATGACCTCCCGCAACGGGTTCAACTTGAGCCGGATACCGAGCTGACGCAGGGTCTGGCTGGGTTGGATGAAGGTGCGCCCCACGTAGGAGTTCTTCACCAACCCTTGGGCGAAGGGGATCCCACTGGCCTCGGCATAACCCACCGCCGAGGGGGTTCCGGACTCCGGGACCGGGATGACCAGGTCGGCATCGACCGGGTGCTCGGCGGCCAGGCGACGCCCCACCTCCACCCGGGTGGTGTTGACATTGCGTCCGGCGATCGTGGTGTCGGGCCGCGACAGATAGACGTATTCGAACAGACAGCCCTTGCGGCGGGCGGGGGCGAACCGGCGTGAACGCACACCACGCTCGTCGATGGTGAGCAGCTCACCCGGGTCGATCTCACGGACCTGCTCGGCCCCCACGATGTCCAGGGCGGCGGTCTCACTGGCGACCACCCAACCCCCGGCGTCGGAGGTCTCACCAAGACGGCCGAGCACGAACGGGCGGATGCCCTGTGGATCACGTGCCGCGTACAGGGTGCCCTCGTCCATGAACACCAGGGAGAAGGCACCTTCGACCTTCGGGAGCAGCTCCATGGCCGCGTCCTCGATGGTCGACCCGGAATCACCGCCGGCGTAGTGGGCCAGGAGGTTGGTGAGTACCTCGGTGTCCGTGGTGGTCTCACTTCGGGGGCTCGGCAGCGCTTCCGCGAGCTCGGGGGTGTTGGTCAGGTTGCCGTTGTGGCCCAGCGCCAGCCCTCCCCCACGGGCGCTGCAGAACGTCGGTTGGGCGTTGTCCCACACGGCCGAACCTGCGGTGGAGTAACGGCAGTGCCCGATCGCCAGATGCCCACGCAACGAGTCCAGAGTGGCTTCGTCGAAGACCTGGGACACCAGTCCCATGTCCTTGTAGACGAGGATGCGTGCCCCGTCGCTGAGCGCGATCCCCGCGGATTCCTGTCCGCGGTGCTGCAGCGCGTAGAGACCGAAGTAGGTGAGTTTGCTGACTTCTTCGCCGGGTGCCCAGACCCCGAAGACACCGCAGGCGTCCTGCGGGCCGCGTTCGCGCGGATCGAGGTCCATGGAAAACCGACCGTCGGAATACGACACACTCACAGCTTAGTGCCTACCGGCGGCCGGAGTGTCACTCGGGGCGGATCCGTTCCCACAGAGGCAGGTGGGCGGACAGGTCGGCGCGGACGCCACCGGCCCGAACCCGGTGCTCGGAGACCTCTTGTGTCCATTCGGCCACACCGATCACCAGACGCAGCCAGGTCAACGGGTCGGTCTCCACCACCCCCGGCGGGGTGCCGCGTGTATGTCGAGGCCCCTCGATGGCCTGCACGGCACCGTACGGGGGCACCCGTACTTCCAGGCTGCCGCCGGGGGCCCGTTCGGAGAGGACGGCCAGGGTGCCACGCACGGCCGCCTTCACGGCGGGCTTCAAGGGCTGCTCGGCACGCACCACGGCTTCGGCGCACGCGTGCACCGCTTCTTCGTCGTTACCGGCGAACGGTGGCTCACCGAGTGCGGCACGTTGCTCGCCCAGTGCTGTGCGGAGCCTGCGCACGGCACTGGCGGTCATGGCAGAGGGCATGGTGTCAGAGTAGAGCGTGGAAGAGACCTCGCGCCTTTCCGTCCCGGTCGGGTACACCACCAGACGTATTCGTGAAGTGACGCCAAGTGCTGCGGAGTGGGGTGCTGCACAAACATGGTCTCGAGCCAGACACGATCATCGACCTCGGGCTACTCGGATGGATGAACCAGCGGGATACTTGTCATGTCGGGTCAATGATCCGAAAGTGGACATGGATGGGGGAGGCAACCCACTGCTCTCCTCCCAATCCGGGTGATCCCGGTCTCAGCGCACCGCTGGTCAGCGGCAGCGAGAGACGGCACCGTCCCACATCGTTCCGGCGTCGTTTGTTGAGGGAGGGCCGTGACGGAACCCGTTGAGCCACGGGGTTCCGCGCACCGACGCTCTATAGATGAACAAGAACTGACAGCCCCCGGGGCCGTTTCTCGTACCTTCGCGTCCAAGACGCCCCGATGCGCGCTGCCGCGCTGACCCAGCTGCTCAGCGCCTTACCATCCACCAAGGAAGATCACCGCACCCTCGGGAGTACGACGTGCGCCTGCGATTGCGCCCGCGTGATGACAGCTACTACGACTTGTTCATCGACTCGGCGAACAACCTGGTCATCGGCGCCCGCCTGCTTGTTGAGTTGATGAGTGACGGGGCCGACCGTGAGGCCATCACCGAAAAGATGCGTGCCTGCGAGCACGCGGGTGACGACGCCACCCACGCCATCATGCGCCGACTCAACAAGAGTTCGGCGACCCCGCTCCACCGGGAGGACATCTACCGTCTTGCCTCCAACCTCGATGACGTCATGGACTCCATGGAGGCCGCGGCCGACCTCATCGGGCTCTACGGTCTGGAACTCCTGCCCAAAGGCATACTCGACCAGATCGAAGTCCTCGAACGTGCCGCGGAATTGACCGCCGAGGCGATGCCACGCCTACGCGGGATGCGGGACCTCACCCGCTATTGCATCGAGATCAACCAGCTGGAGAACCAGGCCGACCGGATCTACCGAAAACTCTTGGCCCATCTGTTCAGTGGTGAGTACGACGCCCTCACCGTGCTCAAACTCAAGGATGTGATCGAGGAACTGGAGACAGCCGCCGATGCCTTCGAACACGTCGCCAACACCGTCGAGGCCATAGTGGTCAAGCACGGCTGATCGACTCGGCCCACCGAAGACCCCCGGCCCCGGGTGTCCACACGACCTGCGTGAACACCCGGGGCCGGAGTCGTCCTTCGAGTGGTCTTTCGACCGGAGGCAGAAGGGGCTCTAATCCAGGTAGGGGCTGGATGCCTCGATCTGCCCCGGTGCGGGCCCGTCGGGAAGGTCGAGCACGTAGACCGCCATGTCGCCCTGCCCACTCACCTGAGCCGTCAGGCTCCCGTCCGTGACCTCTTGGACGTCACCACTGACCGCGTCCACGTAGGTCCCGTCGGGTACGTCGTCGAAGGTCGCCGAATCGGTGATCGCCACCAACGCGAAGCTGTCGACGTCGTCGTCGGTGTAACGGCGCTTGAAGGCGATGTCGCCCTCCACACCCTCCACCGAGTACTGACCCATCTGCAGGGCCGGGACGGAACGCCGGATCCTGTTGAGCTGTTGCAAGTGTTCGGACAGCGGGGACTCCAGGGTCTCGGCGACCGCGCCGTCGGCGGAGTCCACCTCACCGAAGTCACTCACCTGCAGGTCACCTTCCAGGTGGTCGCCGAAGTAGGCGCGCCCGGTCTCTTCCAACGGGCACGTGGGCCCGCAGTCGATCTGCTCCCCGGCCTGGAACTCGATCTCAGAGCCGTAGTACAACACGGGAACGCCCCGGAACGTCCACATCAGGTTCATGTTCTCCGCCCAGGCGTCGGTGCCACCGTCGAACCGCTCCTCGGACTTGTTCGGACCGTAGTCGTGGGAGTCCACGTAGACCGCGTTGTAGGTGGCGTCGTTGGTCCAGGCGTCGGAGTCCATGCCGTTCTCGAAGGCGTTGCCGGCACTGCTGAAGTTCATGTGCATGCGCATGTCGATGATGTTCATGCCGGAGAACTCCGTGTGGTCGGGTTCGTGGTAGTCGTTGCCGTCGAGGAAGGCGTTCTCACTGGTGGGCTGGTTGTCGGGGCCCATGTCCTGTTCGGTCTCGTACTGTTCGAGTGCGGCGACCTCGGGGTCCTCGTCGTACTCGAACCGTTCCTTCCAGGTGAAGAACTGCGGTGAGTGGTTGACCGAACCACGGTTCCAGCGGTCGTGCACGAACGCTGCGACCTCACCGAAGACGTAGAAGTCCTGGGCCTTTTCCTCGCCGTACTTGTCCACCAGGTGGTCCTGGAGTTCGGGCAGGAAGTAGCGGTTCCACGTCACCCGGGGGATGTGCACGGCCGTGTCCACCCGAAATCCGTCCACACCCATGTCGATGTACTGCTTGTAGGCGCCCAGCAGGTATTCCTGCACGGCTTCGGATTCGGTGTTGAAGTCGGCCAGGTCCTCGTGGATCCAGCAGCTGCGGGAGTCCTCACCCTCCCAGTTGCCGATCCAGCACTGGTGGTAGTTCTCCTCCGAGAACATGCCGGAGGTGGGGTCGGGCCATTGGCAGTTGTAGATGGTCTGCCCCTCCGGGCTGTGGTCCCCGGTGGGTTCGCCCCAGTTCTCACAGGTGTTGTCCTCGGGCTCCTCGGTGGACCACAGGTCACCGTTGTAGTGGGCGACGCCCGAGTCGGGTTCCACGGTCAGCCCGTCGTAGGTGAAGTCGGGGTTGGGGTCGTGGTAGTGGTCCTCCCACTCCTCGTCCTGTACTCCGAAGAAGGTGGGGGTCTCCAGGCCGACGGCGCCCCATCGGGAGCTGTGGTTGAAGACGACGTCCTGGTAGATCTTCATGTCACGGTCGTGTGCTGCGTCGATGAGTGCCTGGTAGTCGGCGCCCTCGGATTCCAGGCGTGGGTCGACCCGGTAGAAGTCGTACCCGTGGTAGCCGTGAAAGTCGTAGTCGGAGCGGTTCAGGACCACGGGGGTGATCCAGACCGCCGAGAATCCGAGGCCCTTGATGTAGTCCAGGCGGTCGATCAGCCCGGAGAAGTCACC
>DXDP01000160.1 GCA_019115445.1 Candidatus Nocardiopsis merdipullorum | reverse complement strand
CGGTGACCCTGGTGTGGGGGAGCGTTACTCCCTCCGTTGCCGCTCCGGCCACAGGCCCGGTCAGCGGTTGCTCGGGGAGCCGCAGCACTTCTTGTACTTACGGTCCGAGGCACACCAGCAGGCCTCGTTGCGGCCGGGCGGCCACGGGCCGAGCCTTGGGTCGTGTTCGGTGACTTCCAGAGTCACCCAGGTCGAGATGGTGTCGCTGTCGGCCGGGTCCAGGTGGAAGCGTTCGGCGAATTCCACGATCTCCTGCACGCCGTGCAGCACCACGCTCCGCCGCGTTTCGGGGGACTCTTGGGCCTGCTTCCGAAGTTCCCGTTCAGCGGCACGGTAATAGGCGTCGGCACCATGCTGGGCGCTTTCGCCTGTGAGCAGGCCTTGGTCGCGGGCGTGGTCGAAGGCTTCCCGGGAGTAGAGCGCTTCCACTTCCTGGTCGGGGCGGTTCTCCTGCGGTGCGTACTCGTCCTGCTCGTCGGAAAATTCCTGCAGGCCCTCCACCTGCCGTTGGGCCACGCCCAGGGCGACCTCGTCGTGCCCGTCCCGTGCCAGTCCGGTGTTCATCCGTGCCAGGAGGCGACTGACCAGCGGTGACAACGAAAGGTCGTCGAGGTCCTCCAGTTCCTCGGGGGCTTTGGTGAGCAGGCGTCGGGAAGAGATGTTGTAGCAGTGCAAGGCTTCTTGCCACCGGCCTATTTCCTGGAGGTCTTCGCCGAGCAGCTGGGCGGGCTCTTCCTCCAGTGCGCCGGGGCGGAGCAGTTCGTCGGTGATCCGTTCCGCCTCGGCCACGTCCTTGGCTTCTTGGTCCTCGCGTAGGAGTTTGGCCAGTTCGATGGAGGCGTACTGGCGGTCTTGCGGGTCGGGGTGGTGGTCACGCACGGTCTCCCACACCCGTCGGGCCCGACCGACCTGCTTTGCTCGGTACAGGTCCCCGGCGAAATCCATGAGGAGTTCGCCCGTGTGGTCGGGGTCGGCGGCCAACTCCTTCAGGAGACGGTGGGGCAGGTCCAGTGTTTCGAGCGCGGCCCACAGAGAGGTCTCGTCAGCGGTGGGGACACTGGCGGAGGCATGGTCGGTCATGGTGATCAGCCTAAGGTTGGTCGACCTGCTGGAGGTTTGTTTTCCACAAGTCGTGCCACGGCGACTGCGACGTCCGCGCGCCTGATGGGTGGTGCGCAAGGCCAACACTTAAAGTTGACCCCTCGAATCTCTTTCCACGTGGGAATACTTCTTCGAAGAGGGGTTGCCATGGCCACACACCCGTACCGGTGTTCGCCCCGGAGCGAGAACGATCTGCGTGCGCCCACCGGGGCGAGTGGCACCTGATGAGTGCTGCGGGTCTTTTCTACGTCGGGGCCGTTCTGATCATCAACGGTCTCATGTTGTTGGGGGTCGTTTCCGCCAAG
This sequence comes from Candidatus Nocardiopsis merdipullorum, assembly GCA_019115445.1. Lineage (GTDB taxonomy): Bacteria > Actinomycetota > Actinomycetes > Streptosporangiales > Streptosporangiaceae > Nocardiopsis > Nocardiopsis merdipullorum. Next base: position 1,321 of record DXDP01000160.1, on the reverse strand, counting down.
GCGGCCTCGCCCCTCAATCTCTTCGTCGGGGCGCTCCAGGTGGTCGTGCCCACCGTTCTCATGATCCAGTCGGCCGATGTTTTGGTGGTCGCCGACGCGACCCCGCTGTACTTGTTCGGGTTCACCTATTTGTGGGTCGGCATCAACACCGCCGCCGACTGGGACATGCGGGGTCTTGGGTGGTTCTCCCTCTTCGTGGCCGTGTCGGCCCTGGCCCTGTCGGGTTACAACGGTCTGATTCGCGTGGACGAGCCCTTTGCCGTGATCTGGCTGTACTGGGCGGTGCTCTGGTTCCTCTTCTTCTGTGTGATGGGGCTCGAGCTGGCCCATCTGTCCCGGTTCACCGGCTGGTTCGCCATCATCACCGGTATCGTGTCCGCCGCGATACCCGGCGCTTTGCAGGCAACCGGCCATTGGCCCACCAATGCCGCGGTCGCCGTCGCACTCGCCGTGGTGGGTGTGGTCAGTGTGGTCGTTCTGTGGTTGTCCACGGTCCGTGACCAGCCACGGGGTACCGCGACAACCTGAAAACCGGGGAACACCGCAGGTTTCGGGTGTCTCCATGTTTTGGGAGAAGCGGCCTTCCACCCTGCCGGGTGTGCCCGCCCGGTGGGGTGGAGGGCTCGGTGGGAAGAGTTGTCCACAGGCCTTCGGCGCAAATCGCAGAACCGGTTCATCATGGAAGGTGTGTTCTCACTCCATCCTTGGGAGTTGCGGTGATCACCACCTTCTTCCCCGCCGACCTGACCCTTGCACGGTTGAAGCGCCTTGCCCAGGAGCACGCTCGTCAACTGGACCTCGACAGCTCCCACGTTCCACCTGCCCGATCGATGGTCAACTACCTACGCCATGAGTGCACCGACTACGACCTGGAGCAGAGCGCTTCTCGCCACCGGGCCGCCTGTGAGGCGATCGCACGACGTTTCCCTCAGCTCGCCGAGGAGTGCCGGCGTCAGATCGTCCGCCGTACCGAGCAAGACCTCCAGGAGGAGCGGGCCCACCAGATGTGGGTGGCCGAGGAGGAGCGGCTTCGGGCTGAGCACCACGCCATGGTGGCCAGGTCCCGGGAGGTCATCAAGGGCATGCGTGTGGGTCAGCGGGTGGGGTTTTGGTTGGGTGGGTATTGGCGTACGGGGGTGATCACCAAGCTGGGTCGTTCTCGCGTGACCGTGGCCTACCGGGTGAAGACGGGCCGTGAGCGCGACCGGACCCGGTTGGTGCACGCCGCCCTGCTCACTTTGCCGGCGGGGGAGACTTCGGAGTCTCCCCCGCCCCGAAGACGGGACCGTGCACGGGGGTGTTCCCACCCTGTTGCTCGCAT
>DXDP01000159.1 GCA_019115445.1 Candidatus Nocardiopsis merdipullorum | reverse complement strand
GGCATCCGGGTCCTGCTTTTCCTCAAGGGTGAAGTCTCGTGTACTGCCATCTTCGTTGTAGGTGGCCCACCGGTGATCGTAGTGGTGGAGCATCTTCGCCTCGTACAGCGGAAGCATCCGCTTATCACCCCTGACGAAGACGTTCCCTTCGAGGGACCAGCCATCCTCCTCCAACTGTTCGCGGGTGTGGAACAGGTGTGAGTCGTTGGACATGTCGAACATCCGCATGAACGACACACCCCAGGGGTTCCCCTCCGGGTCGCCTTCCTTGACCAGGACAGGGACCCGACGGTAGATGTCCAGGGTGATCTCCGCGTCGCGTCGAGAGCGGAAGACCGGGCAGGTACCCGTGTTGGGGTTGAGGAGGGTGATCTCCTCCGGGGTCATGGTGAATGCCTTGTCGGCGTCACCCAACTCTGCCGGATCGTGCAGGAAGAAAGCGAAGGACGCTTCCGGTTCACGGAGTTCACGCCCCGCGAGGGACAGAATGCAGAACTTCATACGCGAATCCACTGCTGGGAACAAACCGCTACGGTTCTCGAAATCGTAGAGAGCAGCGATGGAACCGTCCTGCACCAGGTCCTTGAAGAAGTGCTGTGTGGTGGCGTCGGTAGCGATCCCTGTGGGGACAATGACACCCATTCGGCCTCGCGGCCCGGTCAGAGTCCGGTCCAGCTCGGAGAAAACCGCGTAGGTGTTGATGTCACCACGTCCGGTGAGAGGGTAACGCCCACCAAGGCGCAGGAGCTGACTCTCGCCCTCTGCCTTTCGCTTGGCTTCCTCGAACTCGGTGTAGAGCGTCTGGCGCTCAGAATCCTCTTTCAGAGCCTTGATGAGCCTCTTACGTGCAGCCGCGTTCGGGGCCTGTGCGATCTCTGTGTCCCGCTGGGCGAAGAACTCCTGTTCCTGGAGTTTGATCCGCTCCCACGGCGGGTTTCCGACCACACAGTCGAACCCTCCGGACCACCCGGTGTTCTCCTCTGTTTTCACGTCACCGGCCGAAGAGAAAACATCCGGGAACTCCAGGTGCCAGTGGAAGAACCGGTACTGCTCGCTCAGCGCACCGATCTCCTCCACCGTGGTGAACGGTGCCCCGTATTCCTCCTTGGCATGGGACAGATTACGGAACACTTCCTGGGTGACAGCGCGCGGAGCATCCTCCGTCTTGCGCCACATGAACGCCGCGCACCAAGCATCGGCGACCCGCTTGTCACGCACGTACTCGTCCGAGCCCGCCCACTCCCGGTACGCGGCCTCCTGACGGCGCACCTGGTCCAGATCCTCAGCGGTGATCCCGGTGATCCATTCCAGCCGCCGCGCGTGGGCGGTGTTGTCGACCTTCACCACCTCGTCGTCGATGTCGAACAGGCCGATCTGACCGCCGCGCTCCTCCTTGTTGGTCCTGGCCAGGAAGCGTGCGTACTTCTTGTCGTCGCCCTCGATCGGTTTGAACGCCTCGTCGGGGATACCGTCCCGCAGCAGTCTCGGTGTCGCCCCGATCAGCGCGTTGCCGTGCTTGATGTGTGCGTCCAGGAAGTTGAGCGGCCTGCCGGGCTCCAGTGCTTCCATCCACAGCGACACCTTGGCCAGTTCCACCGCCATGGGGTTGAGGTCCACCCCGTAGATGCAGTGGGCCACCACCTGGTGCATGGCGCTGCGCACTGCGTCCACGGTCGGTTCGGGGTTTCCTTCCTGCACCGCAGCGACCTGCTTGGCGATCCTTCTGGCCGCCGCCACCAGGAAGTGCCCGGACCCGCAGGCCGGGTCGCAGACGTTCAATTTCAGCAGCTCGGCGACCACGGCTTCCGACTCGTCGGGCTGACCGGCCGCACTGGCTGCGACCGACCCGCGCTTGATCGCCTCGTCGATCACCGGGTCCAGCGAGGAGTCCAGCAGGGTCTCGATCAGTGACGAGGGTGTGTAGTACGAGCCCGTGGTCTTGCGGTCGTTGCCCGCCAACTCCACCAGTTCGAAGGTCCGCTCGGCGGCGCTGTGTTTGGGCACCAGCTCCAACAACGACTCGTAGATCGAGCCGAGTTCCTCGGCGTCCAGGTTGCGGTAGTCCACCGAACGCCACCGCTTGGAGTCGGGGTCACGCACCTGGGCCAACTGTCGCACCGCCCCCAGCAGGGCGTCGCTGGACAGTTCCAACCCGGTCAAGGGCGCATCTGCCTCGGTGTCGGTGAACAGACCACCCAACGCGGGCACGGCGAGTTCGGGACGACCGTTCTCGTTGCCCTGGCCATTGCCGCCCAGTGCATCCAGCACCAGCTTCAACGCCCGGTACTGGTCGGTGTGCGCGGTGCCCCGACGTTTGCGCGCATGGGCACGCAACCGCGTCGACGAGAAGTAGGCGGCGTAACGCTGCTTGGTCTGCTCCTCGGCGCCGGGCGGGTGCAGGGCACCCCGGTCCTCGGCCACGAACAGGAACAGCAGCCGGTAGACCATGCGCAGCAGTGCGGCGTGCAGGGCCTTGGTGTCCAGGTTCTCGCGCAGATGCGCGTTGGCCGGGTGCTTGAGGAAGCCGGTGCCCAGGATGGTGATGGCCTCCTGCACCCCCTTGCGCAGCTGGTCCAGGGCGCGGGTGCCGGAGGTGATGGCTTCGGTGCGCCACTTCTCCAACCAGCACGTGGCCGGGGGCTCGCCCTCGGCCACCTGGAAACGGGAGGCGTGCAACAGCCGGTACAGCAGTACGAACTCGTTGAACAGCTCACCGTCGAAGATCGCCTCCAGGTCGAACTCGACGTAGGCGGCCGTGGCCAGTGCGCTGGAGTCGCGCAGCAACCGCAGCTGTCGTCCGTTGGTCACCACGGCCCACAGGTGGTCCGAGGTGCGGTTCAGTGCCTCCTGCACCAGTGACTGTGGCGGGGTGGTGCCCGCGCCCCCGGGGCGTTTGTCCAGTTCGGCTGCCCACGTGGGTACGTGGATGGGTACGTGCTGCCAACGATGGCTGAGCGCGAAGACCTTCTCGGGGTCGTCGTCGGCGACGAGCCCGTCCCCGCTCACCTCGGGCAGCAGACCGAACCCCAGCTCGTTGAAGAGCGGTAGCACCCACCGGTTCAGCGCGATACCGGTGTGGTCGGGGGTCAGGGTTCCGTCCGCTGCGGTGGGAAGCTGTTTGCGCAGCTCACGCCAGAGCCCCTTGAAGTAGGCCCAGTGGCGTTCGGCCTCGTCGGTCACCGACCCCAACACGACCCCGTAGTCGGCGGGTGTGGAGCCGGGAACGTCCTTGCCCTCGGCGATGCGCATCAGCATGTCGGCGGGCAGCAGACCGCCCACGGTGTGCACGGCGGTCAGCACCTGGTTCTTGGCGATGATGGACATCAGGCAGTACCTCCGGCCGGGGCAGCAGCGTTGGCGACGGGCAGATAGACGTAGACACCCAAAACGTCGGCGCCCTCCTGGGGTTCGACCCGCAAACCACGGCGGATCTCTCCGGAAGCGCCACGCACGCGGCGGTGGGAGTCGGCGAGTTCACCGGCCAGTTCACGGCCGTAGGCATCCAGGTGGTCGGCGAGGCCGGGCAGGCCCTCCAGGACCCGGCTCATCCGGCGTTCGGCGAAAGCGGGTTCGGTGTTGGCGTCCGGGGTGGCGTTCAGCAGCTCGGTGGCCTCGGCCTGGCTCAACCATTCGGCACGTTCCGGTGCGCCCCGGAAAGCCAGAAGTCGGGCGTCCTCGGCCACCAGCTGACGGGTGCCGTGCCGGGAGGGCAAGGTCAGGTGGAAGCGGTAACGCACCAGCAGCAAGGTGGTGGCCTTGTCCACGGCCCTGGTGCGTACCACCCCACACCTTCGGGCAGGTCGGGCGCCGGCGGTGCCTGGGTCCAGGGCGGCGTCCAGCACGTGGGAGGCCAGGGCGCCCACCACCGGGTCGGTGCGTACCAGGGCCGCCTCACCGCGTGCGGTGGCGGTGCTCTGGCGGAAGGGGAAGGCGGGGAAGGGTTTGTCGTCCTCCACGGGGATGCCCAACACGGGGGTCAGGGCATCACGCAACCCCACGGGGGTTCCGGAGACATCGGCCAAGAAACCGTCCGAGGTGGGCCGCAGGACGGCTTCCAACTCCCGCAGGGAGGTCTCCACGAAGGCGTGGACCTCTTCGTTGCCGCCCAGGGCCTGGCGGATGGCGGCGACCTCGCGGGCCACCTCCTCGGGGTGGATGGCGCGTTGGGCGTACTTGGAGCGCGACAGCTTCTCGCGTTCGGCCGCCGACTTCCACTCAGCGTCCAACTCCTGGGTCCTGGTGGTGAGTTCCTCGGTGCCGAACAAGGCGTCCTGCTCACCCCGTTCCGAACGCATCAGCAACCAGTCGACGATGGCGTCGGTGACCCCGGCCGAGGACTCGTCGGGCACGGACACGGCGATGCCCAGGTCCTTGCGGATCTGGCGGTACTTGCGGATGAGGACTTCCAGGACCTTGCCGTCGATGCCGTTGTCCTCGCCGTACAAGGTCACCACCCGGACCTCGTCACGCTTTTGGCCGTACCGGTCCACGCGGCCTTCGCGTTGGTCGTGGCGGGTGGGGTTCCAGGCCAGGTCGTAGTGGACGACGGCGTCGAAGTAGTGCTGGAGGTTGACGCCCTCCGACAGGCAGTCGGTGGCCACCAGGACCCGGCGCGACTCGGTGCCCGAGTCGCCCTCCCCGTCCACTTCGACCTCGACCCGACGGGCGGTCTCGGCGGCGGCCTCCTCGGCCAACTCCTCGATGCGTTGCACACGTTGCTGTGGTGACAAGGTGCCGGTCACGGAGCGCACGGAGGTCCGGTAACCGGGTCGGTCGCCCCTGGCCCGCTTGTTGAGCTTGCCTTCCAGGTGCTCGGCCACGTACTCGGCGGTGTCGATGTAGTGGCAGAACACGATGGGGTTGTAACCCTTGTCCAGCAGGTCCTTGAGGTGTGTGACCAGGGCCTTGAGTTTGGTGTCCTTGGTCGGACCCTCCAAGGCCTCGGCTCGCTCGGCCAGGCGCAGCAGCGGGTGTTTGTCGCGTTCCTCGTCGGTCTTGGCGCCGGGTGCGGTGTCGATGCCCTCCAGCTGGTCGGAGTCCACCAGGTCACGGGCCAACGGGGCGCCGAGCTCATCGGCCTCCTGGGCGTCCTTGGCGATGGCTGCGACCGAGCGGGTGGTCAGGGTCTTGGCGGCAGCACGCGGAGAGGAGACCAGAGAACGCAGCATGGCGATCGCCGACCACCAGGCCACCCGGTGTTCGCGCCCGCCGCCGGCCTGCTCCACGCGCTCGCTCGCGTAAGCGATGGCGTCGTCCAACAAAGACCGGTACTCGGCGGAAAGCTTGTATTTTTCGTCACGAAAGAGCCGATCGGCGGGAAAGGCGGTCTTCTCGGCCAGGGAGTCGTCGACCAGGCCATCACCCTCACGAGTCAGGTACTGGCGCACGTCGGCGCGTTTGCGCTGCACGAAGTGGCGGGCCAGGAGTTCACGGCCGGCCCTGGTGTCCAGGTCGGCGGTGGCCAGTTCCGGGTTGACCAGGCCCAGCAGGTTACGAAACGCCGATTCCTTGCCGCTGTGCGGGGTGGCGGTGACCAACAGAAGGTGGCGCTGGTCGTCCTTGGCCACCTTCTGCAGGAGTTCGTGGCGCAGCTGGCTCTGATGGGAGCGGGTGTCGTCGGCGGCCACACAGGTGTGCGCCTCGTCCACGATCACCAGGTCCGGGCAGTGGCGGACGAAGTCGTCACGGTGCCGGGTCGACTTGATGAAGTCGGTGGAAATGATGACGTGCTTGTGTTTGTCGAACAGGGACTGGCCCAGGTCCAGGCCACGTTCCAGACGGGAGACGGTGGAGGCCAGCACCAGTTCGGCGTCGATGTTGAACTTGGTGCGCAGCTCGGTCTGCCACTGTTCGGCCAGGGCCGGAGAGCACAGCACGGCCAGGCCGGTGGCGTCGCCTTGGGCCAGGAGTTCGGAGGCGATCAGGCCCGCTTCGATGGTCTTGCCGATACCGACGTCGTCGCTGATGAGCATGCGTACGGTCGGTTGGCGCAGTGCCATGAGCAGTGGCACCAGCTGGTAGGCGCGGGGTTGGACGGCGATGCCGGCCAGGGAGCGGAAGGGGCCCGCTCCGGCGCGAAAACCGATGCGTAGGGCCGAGCGCAGCAGACCGGCGGCCTCGGCGTTGCCCAGGTCGGTGGGGTCGGGGGCGTCGAAGGTGGCCGTGCTGACCTTTTCCAGGGCGGGAAAGAGGGCGGCCACGTCGTCGTCGCTGCCGCCCAAGGGGCGCAGCACCAGCATGTCGGTGGCGCTCTCGGGGAGCACCACCCATTCTCGGCCCCGGGCCGAGACCAAGGAGCCGGGTGCGTACGTGGTGGTCATGGGGGTGGGTGTCCTCACGTCGTCTCGTGGGAAGTCTGTGCAGGGGGTCGATGGGGTGCCGGGGCGTCAGTGGTTCGAAGCGGATCTTCGGGGGCTGTACTTCGGTGATCTTGTACCCGTGGTCATAATTCGACGCCGAAGTTGACCACGGGTACAAGATCACGGGGTCAGGGGCGGCTGCCGGGGCCGAAGACGTACTCGTGACGGCCCACGGCGGTGGCCCAGTCCTCGTCGTGGGAGATACGTACGACCTCCCAGCCGGCGTCCTCCAGCCGCTCTTCCGCCTCGACGTCGCGCTGGGCCACGTGGGGGTCCTTGTGCACGGGTCCGTCGACAAACACCGCGACCTGGGCGCCCGGGAGCCGGTAGACGAAATCGGGGCGGGCGGAAACCTCCTCGATGAGCACCTGTGCCTGATCGGGCATGCGGTGACCGTGCTCCTTCAGGAAGGTCACGAAGCGACGTTCCAGATCGGTGTCGGAGGCAAAGGTGAGTGTCTTCATCTGATCGGTACGGGAAACCCCTTGGCCGGTGGGCAGGGTCTGGGAGTCGGCCAGGCGCAACAACAGGTCACGGATGAGGCTCCGGTCGATGTGTCGGTGATCGAACTGGTTTCCGTAGGTGAGTAGACAGTCGTAGCAGCCTCGAGTGCACGCCTTGTCGAAGTCCACGCCGGTGTCGGGGTCGACATGGCAGATGGTCAGGGCCACCCGGGCGGCTCTGGCCAGACTCTCGGGGTCGGACTGGAGTTGGCGCAACACACCGGCTCCCCCCTCGGCGGCCTCGGTGAAGAGCATCCGGTCGCGCGGGCCTTCGTCGGGAGGCAGGAGTTCACTGGTGAGTTCGACGTCTTCCAGTTCGAAGGCGGCCTCGATACCACGTTCCAGGGCAAACATCAGGCTGAGAGCGGTCTCCTCGGGCAAGGCCTCCTCCAGGTGCAGCACCGCGATGTTGCGACGGTCGGCTACATAGGGGACGACGCGTTTGCGGGTGGCGCGTTCCTGTCCGCTCTCCTCCACCAGCGGCAGTTCCATCTGGTCACCGACCGCGTTCTTGGCGTCCTTCTCGTTGAGCCACTTGCCGGTGACC
>DXDP01000158.1 GCA_019115445.1 Candidatus Nocardiopsis merdipullorum | reverse complement strand
CGCCCCGTCCGACATCGCCGCCAACCCACGGACCTTCTCGATCGGTATCGCCCCGGTGATCGCCTCATCGGCCGCACGTGGATCGGCGCCCGCCGTCCAAAAACCACCGGGGACGTTGCGGTGGGCACGGATCTCCTGGCCCCGTCGGTGCCGTTCCCTCACCCGCTCGACGGTTCCCTCCTGCGTCGTGTACGGGGCCCGCGCCAGTTCCCGTCGAAGGTCGTCGAGCCGGGTGTCGGCCACCAGCCGAGTGCCCTCCTCCTCGGCCACCAACAGCACCGAGTCGGACAACACCAGGTACTCCAGCTCCGTGGCGGTCGGGCGGACCACCACCACAGTGGCCGAAGGGGTCTCCTGATTGTCCAGGTCACAAGTGGAGGCGTGCAGCCCAGAGGCACCCCTGATCGCCGATGCCAGCGCATCACGCAACGAGAAACCGGCCTCCACCTCGGCCAACAGCAACGCACCCAGACGCCGCGTGTACCAGGCCACCCCGTGCGAACACCCGATCTCCACGCACGGCGGTGCGCTCGCCCCGTCGAGAAGGACCGCACCACGCGCGGACACCGCCGCGAAATCCTCGTTCGGATGATCGGAGCGGCCGGGTTCGGTGGCGATCACGAAAGACACGTCGGTCCTCCTCCTGTCGGGTGTCCGAGGTACGGACACGTACTCCGACGGTAGGAGGACCGGAAGAAAACCAGGCAGCACACTCAAACCGTGCCTCGTGCCGTGGGTGCTGCGTCCTTCCGTTCCCAGGGCGAACACACCACCGGTGCCCAGTCCGAGGAAACCGGCCATGAGCACGAACACCGTGCCGGCGGGCAGCTCGGTCGGCGGTTCGAAGACCGGTACGTCCACCACGAGAGTGGCACCGACGAGAGGAGAGTCACGATCATGGAGCGTCCACGTGAGTCCTATGCGCTGACGGCCAACTCACGGCTGATCTTGACGGACCGGGTGGCCGACACACCCGTGAAGATCTCCCACCGAGCAGGAGTACACGGTTCGTCGAGGTCGTCGCAACCGCCTGGCCAGGTACAGGGAAGACCGTGACTGCACACGCCGTATTGGGCGAGCAGTAAGTCAAAAACGGTGGGGGCGAGGTGTCCGCCGACCTCGTGCACGGGAACGCCCCGTCGTGAAGGCGAGGCGTCATCGGTGTCGAAACGTGCCGGGAGAATCTCGACCAATTTCCCCTCTCCTCGAGGTGTGTCGTGATTTCCCTGTTCGTAGACGCTGAGTCGTGGGCGGATGTTCTCCAGTTCGAGGTTTCACCGGGCCCCGCCCTCCTCGTCGTAGTGGAAACCGAGGAACCTGTTGGGGATGACCGTCCCCCCGAGGGGTCTCGCCGAGGACGACCGTCCTGAACGCGGTGTTCTCACCCGTGCTTCCCAGGTCCTCGGTGGTGAGGAACTTGGCGGGGCGATACCCACCGATGGCCTTTCCGATCGGACCAGGAACGGCAGGCCGGTGTAGCGGTGCACGTAGTCGTCGAAGTAGGTGGTGCGTTCGACGAAGAACCACCGCAGGACGACGTGCCCCATGGCCATGGTGAGGGCGCCGTCGGTGACCTCTTTCCTCCCACCTCACCAATTACTTCTTTTAATTACTATTGCCATGAGTCGGTCATAAATCCCTGACACCTCAGGGGATGAATTCTCCTCTTGAAGGACCAATGGCCCTTCACCACGGTCCTGTGCCCCACCGACAACCGTCCTCCCGTGCTGCACAGTGGTAACCACCGCGGGGCTCCCCGGCACGTGACCGGGCGATCGCCACGCCGGCCCTCTCCTCGTGTGGAACGGAATCGTCTTGTCTGCCAAAGCCGTGCGTATCGAGCGCTCCGACCGGCCACCGCTTCTGCCACGAAGCAGATCGTGGCACGCCAGGGCCAACGTCGTCGTACTGCTCTGGGCCGGTCTTGCGGTGTTGGCCACCACCTTCTCCGGCCCCCTCGGGCTCCCCGCGTGGCTGCCCGTGCACCTGTTCCTGCTCGGAGCGGTGACCAACGCGATCATCACCTGGACCGAGCATTTCACCGCGGCCCTGATGCGACTGCCCGCGACATCGGACCGCTACCAGGCCGGTCGCCTGGCAGTCCTCAACACCGGGATCGCCGTGCTGGTGATCTGTGCTGTCACCGGCCCGCTCCACCTCGCCGTGGTCGGGGCGCTGACCGTGCTGAGTGTGGTCGTCGTGCACACGTTCCGGCTCGCGACATACTCCCGGCGTGCGTTGTCCGGACGCTTCGGCCATGTCGGCGCCTGGTACACGGGCGCCGGGATCTCGTTGGTGTTCGGGGCCTTGCTGGGCACGACGATGTTGTTCGGAGCGACCGGCCCGGAAACACACCAACGCCTGATCGTCGCGCATGTGCACATGAATCTGTGGGGCTGGGTGGGTCTTGCGGTACTCGGCAGTCTCTTCACGCTGTGGCCGACGATCCTGCGAACCAAGATCGTGGACGGCACTTCCGCCATGGCCCGCAGATGCCTGATTCCCGCTCTGCTGGGGTTGGCCACGGCCGCCGGTGGTCTGACCCTCGGTGCGCGATGGGTCGCGGTCGCAGGGTTGGCGGTGTATGCGACCTGCGTGGTCTTCTCCCTGGTGCCGATGGTGCGCACCGCCGTACGCAAGCCCCCGGCGGGAGCAGCGGCGTGGTCGGTGGTGGCCGCGCTGGTGTGGTTCCTCGCAGCACTCGCAGGTGATGGCTACGCTCTGGCCGCGTACGCACCGCACGAGGTCTTCACAATCATCCGCCCGGCGCTTCCTCTGTTCCTGGTGGGCTGTGTCGGGCAGGTACTGCTGGGTGCGCTGACCTATCTCCTCCCGGTCGTGCTGGGAGGTGGGCCCAAGGCGATCCGGGGCACCACCGCTCTCCTCGGACGGGGATGGCCTCTACGTGTGACCGCACTCAATCTCGGGTTGCCGCTGACTCTGCTGCCCGGATTGCCCGGAACCCTTGCCTGGGTCACAGTGCTCGCTTCGGGGCTGACCTTCATCGTGCTGGCGGTGATGGCGGTTCTACGGACCTGGGAGGTCGGCCCCTCTCCGGCGCACCTCGGTATCGGTCTCGGCGCGGTACTGACCGCACTGGCCCTGGCCTTCGCTTTCAGCGGTCCCGGAAACGGCGGGACGACGGTGACACCGACCGGACATGCCCACACCGTTGAGGTGGTGCTCGGGGACATGGTCATCGAACCCTCCACCGTCACTGTCGATCCCGGTGACGCGCTCGTGTTCGATGTGGTCAACGAGGACGTCCAACCGCACGACCTGCGAATGGAGAACGGGGCACAAACCCCGATGCTGGATCCCGGGGAGAGTGCCACCCTGGAGATCGGTGTGGTGGAAGGCTCGCTGGAGGGCTGGTGCTCGGTCATGGGCCACCGTGCTTCCGGCATGGAGATGACCGTGCTCACCACCGACGGCGAGGGAAGCGAGCCGGAAGTGGGTTCCGAAGAACACAGCGAGCAAATGATCGACCTACCGGAGACGCTCGACCTCACCGAAGAACCGAGCCAGGAATGGGAGCCCTACGATCCCGCGCTCGCGTCCGCGCCCGACCATGAGGAACACGAGGTCGAGATCAGGGTGAGTGAGTCCCAACAGGAGGTCGCCCCGGGAGTGCATCAGCCGGTGTGGACCTTCGGGGGGACCGTTCCCGGACCGATCCTGCGGGGCAGCGTCGGCGACGTTTTCACCATCACCCTCGTCAACGACGGCACACTCGGGCACAGCATCGACTTCCACGCGGGCGCGCTCGCCCCCGACGAACCCATGCGCACCATCGCACCCGGTGAAGAACTCACCTACCGTTTCACCGCCGACCGCGCCGGGGCCTGGCTGTATCACTGCTCCACCTCACCGATGACGCA
>DXDP01000157.1 GCA_019115445.1 Candidatus Nocardiopsis merdipullorum | reverse complement strand
GATTGTGCTGCCTTTGTCGTCCAGAACTGCGACGATGGTGTCGGGGTGGGGGGTCGTGAAGTGTGGGGTGTCCGTGTCGACACCTGGAGCCTATGAACGCAAATCGGTTGCGGATGGGTCACGAATCCGGCATTGGGGCTATACAGACATTTCGCTCAATGGTCTTCTGAATGACTAATCGCCTAAGTTCGGTGGGGTGTGCGTTGAGAGCGTAAACGCCCCTTCGCGCGGCTCGTTTAGTGATCAAGGGTGTAACTGATGCGCATACGCAGGAAGATGCTGGCGCTCGCAGCCGTCGCGACCTCGACGATGATGGTCGCGAGTGCTTGCGGCAGCGGCGGAGACGCCGATGGCAACGGTGAAAAAGAAGTCACCTGGGTGGTCAGCGACGTGCCGGGTGCTTGGCAGGCCACTCACAGCCTCGGCGGTAGCGTCTACACGGTTCAGATGTTGGCCGGGACCCTTCCCTACCTCGGGACCTGGCTGCCGGACGGCTCCACCTACGAGTGGCAGATGGACTACCTCGCCGAGGAACCCGAAGTCCTCAACGACGACCTCGACGAGGGCCCCTTCGAATACCAGATCGTCCTTTCCGACGACGCGGTCTGGAGCGATGGCGAGCCGATGACCGGCGACGACCTCCGAGCCACCTGGATGATGTTCACCTCCCCGGAGGAAGGACACTGCGACGGTTGTGAGCCGCGTGCCGCCGGGCCCGGTTACGACAACATCGAGGAGATCGAGGTCGACGGCAAGACCGCGACCGTCCGCCTCAAGGAAGGCTTCACCAACCCCGAATGGCAGGGTGACTTCGGCGCGCACAACATGGGTGGTGGCTTCTACCCGGCGCACATCGCCGAGGAACAGGGATGGGACATCGACGAGCCCTCCGAACTCGGTGAGTACTTCGAGTGGCTGCACGCCGAGCGCCCCGAGTGGTCCGGTGGCCCGTACATCATCACCGAAGGTGACCTGAACACCGAGGTCGTCAAGGAACCCAACCCCGAGTGGTTCGGTGACGAGCCCAACCTCGACCGCATCACCATGCAGTTCAACACCGACGAGGGCACCTACGTCAACGCCCTGCAGAACGGTGAGATCGACGGTGCTTCCCCGTCGGTGTACAACACGGACATCATCACCCAGCTGGAGGACCTGCCCGACGTCGACCTCTCCATCGCTGAGGGTTCGGTGTGGGAGCACGTCGACCTCAACCTGGAGAACGAGTGGCTCGAGGACGTCGAGCTGCGCCGTGCGATCTTCACCGCGATCGATCGGCAGGAGATCGCCGACCGCAACTTCGCCGAGACCTACCCCGAGATCGAGCTGAAGAACAACCACATCTTCGGCAACGACAGCGAATACTTCGTCGACCACTACGAGGGCGACACGCAGGGCACCGGTGACATCGAGGCCGCCATCGAGATCCTCGAGGACGCCGACTACGAACTCGACGGTGACACCCTCACCCTCGACGGCGACGAGGTCGGACCCTTCCGCCTGCGCGCCACCGACAGCGACGTGCGCAACAACTCGATGCAGCTGATCCAGGCCCAGCTGGCCGAGATCGGTATCGAGGCCAACATCGAGCCCACCGACGACCTCGGTGCCACGACCGAGGAGGGCGACTACGACATCATGCAGTTCGGCTGGCAGGGAACCCCGGACTTCATCACCTCGCCGAACCAGTTCTGGCACAGCTCCAGCGGCAGCAACTACGGGGGCTACGCCAACGACGAGGTCGATGAACTGACCAACGACGTCATCAACTCCCTCGACCTGGACGAGGCCGCCGAGAACGCCAACGCGGCGACGGAGATCGTCGTCTCCGAGGCCTACGTCCTGCCGCTCATGGCTGAGCCGTACTACTACTTCGCCGATGACCACATGGTCAACGTCGAGGACAACACGCACTCCAGCTACCGAGCCACCTACAACATCGGTGAGTGGGACATCGCCGACTGACTCAGTCGCGATGTCAGGCCCGGGCCGGGACACCCTTCCGGCCCGGGCCGGTCCTCGTTCATCCATGAAGGATCACACCCATGCTCGTTTACACGGTGCGACGGATCCTCGGCGCGATACCCGTACTGATCCTCGCCACCATTCTCACGTTCGTGATGATCGACGTATCCGGCGACCCCCTCTCCGATCTGAAGATGGCGACCCCGCCCCCTTCACCCGAAGCCATCCAACAGGCCGAGGAAACCCTCTACCTCGACCGAACGATGCCGGAGCGTTACTGGCTCTGGATCACCGGGATCGGCGGCAACGGTGACATCGGGCTTCTTCAGGGAGAGTTCGGTCCCTCCACCCAAGGGCCCGCCTACGACATCGGCGCGCAGATCGCCGAGCGTTTGTGGACGACCCTTCGCCTGGTCGGTATGGCCACGCTCTTCGCCTTCGGTTTGGCCGTCATCGTCGGTGTGATCAGCGCGATGCGCCAATACTCCAAGCTGGACTACACCCTCACCCTCATCGGTTTCCTGGCCTTGGCGATGCCGACCTTCTGGTTCGCCAGCATCGTCCAGACCTCCGGTGTGGAGTTCAACCAACTCGTCGGCGACCAGGTCTTCTACACGATCGGTGACGGGCGGTACAAGGCCGACGGTGAGCCCTGGGGCGCCCAGCTCGGCAACGCCCTTGCCCACATGATCCTGCCGACGATCGTTCTCATGCTCACCAGCTTCGCCTCGTGGAGCCGTTATCAACGCACCTCCATGCTGGAGGTCCTCAACAGCGACTACGTCCGCCTGGCCCGTTCCAAAGGTCTGCGCAACCACGTGGTCATTCGCCGCCACGCCCTGCGTACGGCGCTGATTCCCCTCACCACCGTCGTCGCGCTCGGCGTCGCCGGCATCATCGAGGGTGCGATCCTCACCGAGACCGTCTTCCAATGGCGTGGGCTCGGTGACTTCTTCTACCAAGCGGTGGAAAACAACGACTCCTACGCGCTGATGGGCTGGCTGCTGTTGAGCGGGATCATCGTCATCCTGGCCAACCTCGTGGCAGACCTGCTGTACGGCGTGCTCGACCCGAGGATCCGCTATGAGTGACAACGGCACGCAGACAAGCGCGCGTCGCGACTCCGCCGACGGTGTGAGCAGGGCCCAGCGCACGCAAATTCAGATGGTCACGATCCGGTTCTTCCGGCATCGTCCTGCGGTGATCAGCCTGGTCTCCTTGTTGATCATCATCGGGTTCGCCTTCCTCGGGCCCCTCTTCTGGCAGTGGGACCACACCGTCTATCGGGAGATCCCCAGTAACCTGCCGCCGAGCGCCGATCACCCACTCGGCACGTCCGCGGCAGGCCATGACGTTCTCGGCCAGTTGATGCGCGGTGCCCAACAAACCCTGAAGGTGGCCTCGCTGGTCTCCTTCTCCGCCACGGCCCTCGGTGCCTTGTGGGGTGCCACCTCGGGCTACTTCGGCGGTCGGGTCGACTCGATCATGATGCGGGTCGCCGAGGTCTTCCTCGTCGTGCCGCTGCTGGTGGCCGCCGCGGCCATCTCCGGGAACGTGCGCGGTGGAACCACCTGGCTCTCGATCGCGCTGATCATCGCCCTGTTCGCCTGGGCCCAGATCGCCCGTGTGGTGCGTGGTGTGGTCCTGTCGTTGCGGGAGCAGGAATTCATCGAGGCCGCACGTGCCTCGGGTGCCTCCGCGCCGTGGATCATCGTTCGACACCTGCTGCCCAACGCGGCCGGGCCGATCATCGTGGCGGCGACACTCCTGGTGGCCACGGCGATCCTTGCGGAGGCGGGTATGTCCTTCCTCCAGTTGGGTATCCAGCTGCCCGACATCTCCCTGGGACAGATGGTCGGCAGCGCACGGACAGCGGTCTCCACACGGCCCTGGCTGTTCTATCCTCCGGGTGTGCTGCTGGTGCTGATCTGCCTGACGATCAATTTCATCGGTGACGGCCTTCGGGACGCACTCGACCCGAGACAGACCAGGGTGCGGCGATGACGACTGAGTACATGAACAACGAAGAAACTGCCCCTGTGGACCACGAAGAGGCGGTGCTGGAGGTCACGGACCTCAGCGTCACCTTCCCCTCGGACGACGGTCCCCTGCACGCGGTACGCGAGGTCTCCTACACCCTGCGCAAGGGCGAGGCCCTCGGTATCGTCGGTGAGTCCGGTTCCGGTAAGTCCGTGACCTCCATGGCGATCATGGGCCTGTTGCCCAAGAACGCCATCGTGGACGGCTCGGCCAGGGTGCTGGACGAGGAGATTCTCGGGCTGTCGGACAAGGCGATCAGCGAGGTGCGTGGCAAGAAGATCGCCATGATCTTCCAGGACCCGCTCACCTCCCTGAACCCCGTCTACACGGTCGGTCATCAGATCTCCGAGGCCGTGCTCGCCCACAACAGGGTGAGCAAGAAGGCCGCCATGGACCGATCGCTCGAGTTGCTGAAGATCGTGGGAATCCCTTCCCCCGAACAGCGGCTCAAGCAGTATCCACACGAACTCTCCGGCGGTATGCGTCAGCGCGTCGTGATCGCCATCGCGATGGCCAACGACCCCGACGTGATCATCGCCGACGAGCCCACCACCGCATTGGACGTCACGGTCCAGGCCCAGGTGTTGGACGCCCTGCAGGCGGCACGGCGGGAGACCGGTGCCGGTCTGGTCCTGATCACCCACGACCTCGGGGTGGTTGCCGGTCAGGTCGAACGCGTGGCGGTGATGTACGCCGGGCGTATCGTCGAGAGCGGCCCGGTGGAGGACGTCTTCTACCGGTCACAGATGCCCTACGCGCTGGGGCTGCTCGGTTCACTGCCCCGCCTGGACGGCGAACGCGCCGAGCGTCTCACCCCGATCCTGGGTACGCCGCCCTCGCTGACGGATCTGCCGAAGGGGTGTGGTTTCGCGCCACGCTGCCCCATGGCACGGGATCTGTGCCACCAGGAAGAGCCCCGACTGCTTCGGACACTGGAGAACGGGGAGCGTGAACCGGCCGACCCCGAGGATCACGGCTCGCACGTGGCCGCATGTCACTTCAGTGACGAGCTGAGTGGCGGTGGGGTCGAACCGGACAGTCTCTTCAAGGCCACCACCGTGGACACCGAAGATCTGGGGTCGGTCGAGGAACTCACCGAGGCCGAGGCCTCGGAGTCCGACGCCGTCGAAAAGTACGGCTCCGCAAAGGAGCAGGGGTCCACCCCGGAGGCCGGCAACGAGGTACTTCTTCGAGCGAACGATCTGGTCAAACACTTCCCGATCCGCTCCAAGGGGCTTTTGCGCCGCAGGGTCGGTGAGGTACAGGCGGTTTCCGGGATCTCCCTGGAACTGAGGGAACGCGAGACCCTTGCGCTCGTCGGAGAGTCCGGGTGTGGCAAGTCCACCACGGCCAGACTGCTGCTCAATCTGATCCGGCTCACCTCCGGTGAGATCGAGTACAGGGGAAAACCGATCCAGGGGATGTCCGACAAGCAGATGCGTCCGCTACGTCGTGATCTGCAGATCGTGTTCCAGGACCCCTTCGCGTCCCTGGACCCGCGGATGACGGTCTCGGACATCATCGCCGAGCCCATACAGATCCACCGGCAGGGCAACGGCAACGCGCGCAAACGGGTCCAGGAGTTGTTGGAGCTGGTCGGACTCAACCCCGAGCATGCCTCCCGGTACCCACACGAGTTCTCCGGTGGTCAGCGTCAGCGCATCGGTGTGGCACGTGCGTTGTCGCTCAACCCCAAGGTGCTCGTTCTGGACGAGCCCGTGTCGGCGCTGGATGTGTCCATCCAGGCGGGTGTGATCAACCTTTTGGAGGATCTGCAGGAGGAGTTGGGGCTGTCGTACCTGTTCGTCTCCCACGACCTGTCGGTGGTCAAGCACATCGCCGATCGGGTGGCCGTGATGTATCTCGGCAAGCTCGTGGAGACGGCGACGTCGCAGCAGCTGTTCGACGCACCGGCGCACCCGTACACGCAGGCGCTGATCTCCGCGATTCCGCTTCCCGACCCGGTCAAGGAACGCACCCGTGAGCGGATCACCGTGACCGGTGACGTGCCCAGTCCGGCGGATCCGCCCTCGGGCTGCCGGTTCCGTACGCGCTGCCCGAAGTTCGCCAACGCGCTGTCGGAGTCCGAACGCACCTTGTGTGTGGAGCAGGAACCGGAGTTGCGTGACCGTGGTGCCGGGCACCGGGACGCCTGTCACTACTCCGAGGTGGTGGAGCTCCTCTGAGGGACGTCCCGAAGAGGTGACCGAACCGGTGGGGCCCTTTCCCGATCGCACGAGCGGGAAAGGGCCCCGTCCGCGTCCTGGGCCGAGCGGGTCCG
>DXDP01000156.1 GCA_019115445.1 Candidatus Nocardiopsis merdipullorum | reverse complement strand
TGTTGGCCCGGCTGAACCTGGCCTCGGGGGTCTTCGACTTCGCTGTGACCAGTACCGGAGAGACCGTGTTCTACGAGGTGAACCCCGCCGGCCAGTGGGCGTGGCTGGAAGAGGAGACCGGCGCCCCCATGACCACCCTGATCTGTGACGCACTGACCGGAGCAACCACATGACCGAAGTGCCCGCCCACATCTGGCGTCCCCGGGCCCGTTCACCGGCCGATCTCACCGCCTTGCACAGTCCCGTCCGGTGACATTGCCGCCTCGGGGGCGCCGAGACACTCGTCGTCCACAGGCTGTGGAAGCATTCTGGCGCCGGGCAACGGCGACGACTACCTTGCCGGGTATGGACACCACCACGTCTTGCCAGGCCGGACATCTTCCCCACACGGTCACCTGGGGGCTCCTGGGCGCGTGGGCACTGCACGACCTGGAAGAACTCGTCATGATCCCGGGTTGGTCCCGACGAGCACGCCCACGCCTGAAACGCGCTCTGCCATGGGTGCCTTCCCGCGTCTGGGACACCCTGGACGTGTCCCCCGGGCACAGTTCCACAGCGATCGGTCTGATGGGACTGGTCGTCGCCGCCGCAGCGGCGGACGGGGCACGCACCAACGGCCGGAGCGGCTTCTACCAGACCACGCTGATCGGTTTCGGCCTGCATTCCCTCACTCATGTCGCGCAGTCCGTGGTCACCCGCGGGTACACGCCCGGCGTGGTGACAGCACCCTTGGTGGTGGCGCCGTTCTCGCTGTGGGCCTGGCGTCGCCTTCGTCGCTCCGGGGTCCCCCTCGCCCAGGGTGGCGGATCGAGTGCGGTCCTGGCTTTTCCCGCCACACTCGCCGCCGTGCACGGCCTTGCCCATGTGCTCACGAAGGCGCGCAACTGATCGGCGCCCGCACCCTTCATGACCTGACCCTGTGCGACAACCGCGCCTTCCCGAAATGGGCCGACCAGGACACCCACTACTTCATTCTTGACTACGGCCTCGGAATGGTCACCTACGACGAGGCCTACCCCGAGGGAGTGTTTTTTGGAAGGCTTTCGGTCGGCTCGGCGCTTGCGCCGACCGATGCGAGCGGCCGTCCGGACAATCTCTCGCAAGACGATGTGCGAAGTTCAGCCTGGTTGTGCTTCACGAGCGCAGAGGCGCAGCGAGAGGCAGCCTGGTGGTCGCGAGCCCGAAATAATGCAAAAAACACGACCTACTCGTATTGAGGCCCCATGACTCACGTGCTGCATCTGACCGAACTCGAACGCTGGACCTCCGGCGGTGACATCGAGGCCGACTCCCTGCGGACTCAGGGGTTCGTGCACGCCTCACCGGACGAGCCCACCATGCTCGCCGTGGCCAACAACCTCTACTCCGACCCCACTGAGCCCTTGGTGGTGCTGGTGGTGGACACCGAAGCGGTCGGCTGCGAGGTGCGTTGGGAGGCTGCCGAACCCGCGCCACCTCCGGGTGTCGGAGAAGATGTGCTCTTCCCCCACATATTCGGCTCCATCCCGCGTTCAGCGGTGGTGGTTGTACGGCGACCGGTTCGTGACCCACAAGGGAACTACATCGCACTGGAGGAGGTTCACTCCGCCGATTGATCGAGTGCTTGTCGGCGGCTGTCCTCTGGCCAGGGAGTCGCGAGCCCGGGTCCACGGCACGTTGGGCTCGACAAGGCACCACTGGGCACGCGGTGGAACGGTCCAGGACGGGTGGTTTGCACATGGCCGTGCGGAGGGAGTCAACGGCGTGGGTTCTCACTCCACCGCATGGCGGATCCGGTCGGCCAGGTCCTCGTCCCGTGCGGCATGGGTGAGCCCGGCGGCGAACGCGGCCATGTCGTCACCTTCCACCAGTTCACCGAGCTTGTCCTCGTCCTTGGGCAGGCCGATGCGTTCGGCACCGGTACGGGCGAGCTTGTCGGTGTAGGGCCGCAACCACGGCCAGACCACCTGGGCCTCACGGCAGAAGATGGCGGCACCGGTCGGGCCGATGCCGGGGAACTTCTGCAACGCGGAGGACAACCGGGTGCGCTTCCGGTCCTCGGCGATGCGCCGCAAATCACCCTGGTATTCCTCGCGTACCAGTTCGGCGCACTCACCGAGGCGGGTCGCGGTGCTCTCGTCGTAGCGGACGTAATGTCCCCGACCAAGAGCGTCCACACGTTCCTGCCAGCTCAGTGAGGCCATGCCGTCCGGGGTGGTACCACCGGCGTCGTTGAGTTCGCGGGCGGCGTCCTTGGCGATCCGTGCCGAGATGCGTGCCGACACCAGGTTCACCAGTACCAGCAGTTGCCACAGCGCGGCGGGTTTGTCCGCCATCGTGATCCCGGCCTCGGACGCAAGGGTCGTCCCGGACTCCTTCACCACGGCCTGAGCGAGATCGGCTTGCTTCACCATGATTCGGTCCCTCTGGAAGGTCGGTGCGCTGCTTCCTGTCCACGATCACTACCCGGCACGGATCGTGTCGACACGGTGTGAGCATCCCCGACCAGGCCGAACGGTCGGACGGGTGTTTTTCCGTACCCGGATCACCTTCGGTGGAAGTATCGGTCAGGCGTGCTTCAGATCGCCCGCCCGGTTCGCCACGTTGCTGTGCTGGCCGACGCTCACGGGGATCGTGTGCCGGGCCCTGCCCCTGTCGATACCGAGGAAACGGTTGAGGTGCCCCTTCTTGCCGACCACGAACCAGGACACCGCACCCAGCAGCGGCACCCACAAGATGAGAAGCACCCACAGGAGCTTTCCGCCCGCTGAGGTGTCACTGTCGACAAAGGCCGAAAAGACCGCGGCCACGATCAGGACCACAAGTACGATTCCGACAGCGGCGACAATCGTGCTGAGCTCACCGGTGAGCCAGGCAAACCCGGTGTTCGTGGCCTCCGCGATCCGCGTGTTCATGACCCCTCCAAGTATCACGTACTTATTTAGCTACGCAGGGTAATCACCCGGTCGTTCGTTCACGCCTATCCCCCTGTTTTCGGGCGTTTCCTCGGGTTCCACTCCCCGCTCTCCCGCAGACCGGAACCACCTACTTTCGAGTAGCGCCCCCACCAGGCCTTATCACTGCTTTACTGGAAGACATGGGCGAGCTTTGGCGTTCTGGCACCCTCAACCACCCACTCGCGCCCGGACCCGGGCAGCACAGAGTCACCTCGACGGCGACGGACCCGACGACGGTCTGCACCGCGTGACCATGGGCGCCGATGGGAAGCAGCCCAAATACCTCTGGCTGGCGGAACAGATACGCAAACCGATCCTCAACGGTGCACTCACCCCCGGAACCCGACTCCCCTCACGCACCCGGTTGGCCCGTACCTACCGCGTCAGCGAACAGATCTCCCGTACCGCCCTGCGCCTGCTCGTCACCGAAGGTCTCGTCGAGGCTCGTACCGGTTCCGGATACTTCGTCCGAGGGGTCCCCGAGCTCGTGACGTTCTGCCGCACCGACATCTCCACCGAACTCGGTACCGACTCCCTGCAACACGAGGACCTCGGCACCACTCAGGAACTCTGCGAAGCACCCGTCACCGCACGTCTACGTCTACGGGCCAGGGATCCGGTCTACCTCACCATGTCACGGGGGCTGACAGAGGACCGTCCCACCGTCCTGCACCGTTCATGGGAACCGGCCGTCCTCACCGCGGGCACGTCATACACCCCCTTCGACGTGGACCCCGGCAATGGCCTCCTCGACCGGCTCGACGCCGCCGGTCACCCCGTGGACCGTGTATTGGAAGAGGTGGGCATGCGTTTCCTCCACGAATCGGAGGCACACCTGCTCAACACCGCACCGGGCCGCCCCGTTCTCGCCGTGGAACGCACCCACTACTGCGGGGGACGCCCCGTGGAAACCTCCGAAATGATCGGTACCGCGGACCAGTGCCGACTTCTCTACAAGCTGTCGTTGACCCGCTCCCAGGGACATCGAGGCTGACACCAACGAAACACCCTCGGAAGAGGCCCGCACACACAACGCGCCGCGGGCGCCGCACCGAAAAGCACAGAGCTTCCCGGCAGCGGCGCCCGCGGCGCGCTCGTCGGTCGATGGTTCGGATCAGGCCTGGGTGAACTCCTTGGCGACCACCTCGGCGATCTGAGCCGTGTTCAGGGCCGCGCCCTTGCGCAGGTTGTCCCCACACAGGAACAGATCCAGCGAGTTCGGGTCGTCGATGGACTGACGGATACGGCCGACCCAGGTCGGGTCGGTACCCACCACGTCCGCCGGGGTCGGGAACTCGGCCTTGGCCGGGTCGTCCAGGACCTCCACACCCTCGGCGGAACCGAGCAACTTACGGGCGTCGTCCGCGGTGACCTCCTGCTCGAAGGTCGCGTGGAGAGTCAGCGCGTGCGTGGTCACGACCGGAACACGCACACACGTGGCGGACACCCGCAGCTCCGGCAGGCCCAGGATCTTGCGGGACTCGTTACGGACCTTCAGCTCCTCGGAGGACCAGCCGTCGTCCTTGAGCGAACCCGCCCACGGCACGACGTTGTACGCCAGCGGCGCCGGGAACGGCCCCAGCTCACCGACGGCAGCACGCACATCGCCCGCCTTGTCCCCCAGGGACCGGTCCGTGGCGACCGCGGACATCTGGTCACGCAGGACGTCGATGCCCTCATCACCCGCACCGGAGGCCGCCTGGTAGCTGGAGACCACGAGTTCCTTGACACCGTAGGTGCGGTGCAGGGCCCCGATCGCCACGATCATCGACAGAGTCGTGCAGTTGGGGTTGGCGATGATGCCACGCGGGCGGTTGCTCACCTGGTCCGCGTTGACCTCGGGGACAACCAGTGGAACGTCCGGGTCCAGACGGAAGGCACCGGAGTTGTCGACAGCGACCGCGCCACGCGCAGCGGCGATCGGCGCCCACTCCTCGGACACCTCGTCGGGGACGTCGAACATGGCCACGTCCACACCGTCGAACACCTCCGGGGACAGGGCCTGCACGACGACGTCCTCACCACGCACGCTCAGGACCTTGCCCGCGCTGCGTGCAGAAGCCACCAGACGGATCTCGCCCCACACGTTCGGACGCTCGGTCAGGATGCCCCGCATGACGGTGCCGACAGCACCGGTCGCCCCGACGAGGGCCAGGGTGGGAAGACGGTTACTCATCGGCCAGTACCTCCGTATACAACAGCCTCGACCTGGTCGGCGTCGAGCTGGAACTCACTGTGAGCGGCGCGCACCGCCGCGTCGACCTGGTCCTCCACGACCACGACCGAAATGCGGATCTCCGAGGTCGAGATCATCTCGACGTTGGTACCCGAAGCGGCGATCGCGTCGAAGAAGCGGGCGGTCACACCCGGGTAGGAACGCATGCCCGCACCGATCAGCGAGACCTTGCCGATCTTGTCGTCGTAGCGCAGGGAGTCGTAACCAACCTTGTCCTGCACCTTCTTCAGCGCGGCGACCGCTTCCTTACCGGAGTCCTTGGGGACCGTGAAGGAGATGTCGGTGCGGGAAGTGGAGACCGCGGAGACGTTCTGCACGATCATGTCGATGTTGATCTCGGCGTCCGCGAGTGTCTTGAAGAGCGTCGCGGCCTCTCCCACCTTGTCGGGCACACCGACGACGGTGATCTTGGCTTCGCTCCGGTCGTGTGAGACCCCGGAGATGATCGGCTGTTCCATGCCTTCGCTTTCTTCGACTTCCGAAACGATCCAGGTCCCGGGCTTTTGGCTGAACGACGAACGCACGTGGAGCGGAATGTTGTACTGACGCGCGTATTCGACACAGCGCAGGTGCAGGATCTTGGTTCCGCTGGCGGCCATCTCCAGCATTTCCTCGTAGGAAAGCTTCGGGACACGGCGCGCGCTCGGCACGATGCGCGGATCGGCGGTGAAGACGCCGTCGACGTCGCTGTAGATCTCACAGGTGTCGGCGTCCAAGGCACCGGCGAGCGCGACGGCGGTCGTGTCGGAACCGCCACGGCCCAGCGAGGTGATGTCCTTGGTGTCTTGGGAGACGCCCTGGAATCCGGCGACGATACAGATCGCGCCCTCGCTCACGGCTTCTGTGATTCGGCCGGGCGTGACATCGATGATTTTCGCGTTGCCGTGCAACGACGTCGTGATGACACCGGCCTGGGAGCCGGTGAAGGAGCGCGCCTCGTAACCGAGGTTCTCGATGGCCATCGCCACGAGTGCCATGGACATGCGCTCACCCGCCGTCACGAGCATGTCGAGCTCGCGAGCCGGCGGCATCGGGGTGACCTGTTCGGCCAGGTCCAACAGTTCGTCGGTCGTGTCGCCCATCGCGGAGACGACGACCACGACGTCATGTCCCGCCTTTTTCTGAGCCACGATCCTTTGGGCTACTCGTTTGATGGCTTCCGCGTCACTGACGGAAGACCCACCGTACTTCTGCACGATCAGGGCCACGATCGATGCTCCTGAGGATTTGGGATCAGGACAATTAACAAGGAAGTGTAGTCAGCACCGCGCTCTGTAACCCTTCCGACCTGCGGGGGGAGGGCGTGGTGCCTTGACACACCAGCGCTCAGCCGTACCCGCCGGATCGGACGTTACTCACGTTTTGATGCGACCACTGCCGAATGTGAGTTAGAACTCCAAGCTGCGGCGGCCTTCGAAGGCGCGCCCGAGCGTGACCTCGTCGGCGTATTCGAGATCACCGCCGACGGGCAGACCACTGGCCAGACGGGTGACTTTCAACCCCATGGGTTTGACCAACCGCGCCAGGTAGGTCGCGGTGGCCTCCCCTTCCAGGTTGGGGTCGGTCGCGAGGATGATCTCGGTGACCTGACCATCCGCCAGGCGGCTCATGAGTTCTTTGACGCGCAGGTCATCGGGGCCGATGCCCTCGATGGGGCTGATGGCGCCGCCCAGTACGTGATAGCGCCCCCGAAATTCCCGGGTGCGTTCGATGGCGACGACATCCCTGGACTCCTCGACGACACAGATGATCGCGGGGTCGCGGCGCGCGTCACGGCATATGCGGCACTCGTTCTCCTCGGCGACGTTGCCGCAGATCGAGCAGAACCGCACTTTCTCCTTGACCTCGACAAGCGCGTTGACGAGGCGTTTGACGTCCGCGTGTTCTGCGGACAGCAGGTGGAAGGCGATGCGTTGCGCGCTTTTCGGACCGACGCCGGGCAGCCGCCCGAGCTCGTCGATCAGATTTTGTACCGCGCCTTCGTACATCGCCTACCCGTTCGACGGACCGATGTGTCGGGGCGGTCCGGTTCCCCTGGTTTCCAGCGTATCTGCGCCGACGACCTCCCGTGCACGCGGAGGCCGCCGTCACCATCGGCGCAGTTCGGTCTCTCCCCCTACATGCCGGGCAGGCCCGGGATCCCACCACCGGGCATGCCGCCACCGAGTCCTTCGGCGAGCGGGCCCATCTTCTCTTCCTGGATGCGTTCGACCTGGGCCTCTGCGTCACGAATCGCCGCGAGCACCAGATCGGCGAGGGTCTGTGCGGTTTCCTCGCTGTCACCGGGGTCGATGGCCTTGGGGTCGACGGTGATGTCCTCGACCTGTCCACGGCCGCTCAGCTTGACCTTGACCAGGCCACCACCGGAGCTGCCCTCGATCTCCGTGTCGTCGAGTGCCTGCTGTGCTTCGACGAGCTGTTGCTGCATCTGTTGGGCCTGCTGGAGCAGGGCCTGCATGTCCATTCCACCAGGGTTCACGGCCGTCTCCTTGTCGCACTCGTGGTGCTGGGTGTTGCTCTGTCGCTTGTTTCTGTGAGCGTAACCGCTCTTACCGTGGATGTGCTTTTCCTCAGGGAGGAAAGATCCTCCACAACGTGGTGTTCCACACGAGATGGTGTGCGTGAATACGGGGACTATCCGCAGCACAACGTGGGAACGACCCTCCGGGGAGGGCCCTCCACCAGCACCAAGTGCGGAGAGTGGCGCTAACATCACTTTCGGTTGCATTCGTGTCCTGGCGACACAACCGACATGCCACGGGGGACAGAGCAGGTGTTGACGGCCAGAGAACGCCATTCGGCACTGATCGAGGCGATGGTCGCGGACGGCACGCTGACCGACGCGGCGCTCATCGATGCCTTTCGTGCGGTGCCCCGCCATGTCTTCATCCCCGACACGGGGGCGTTGACTGCCCGCGGGACGACACTCAATGCTGCGGGCAACCCCGAGAAGTGGCTGGCCGCGGTCTACGCCGACAGCGCGATCGCCACCCACGTGGACGAGGGCGGGGTGCCTCGGCAACGGGGAAACATCACCATGCCCAGCAGCCCGGAAGCGGAAGCAGCGACCTCCTCCAGTTCCGCGCCGACGGTTCTGGCTCACCTTCTGGAACTGGCCGATCTGTCCACCGGCCAGAAAGTCCTGGAGGTCGGTACCGGAACCGGGTGGAACACCGCACTGCTGGCCCACCGGCTCGGCGACGCCAACGTCACATCGGTGGAACTGGACCCCCGTGTGGCCGGCAGTGCTCGCTCGGCCCTGCACGAGGAAGGTCACCGACCGAACGTCCACATCGCCGATGGTTACCGGGGATACCCGGAGGCGGCCCCCTACGACCGGATCACCTCCACCTGTGGGGTGCGTTCTCTACCGCCGGCCTGGCTCGACCAACTCGCCCCGGGTGGGCTGGTGGTCTGCCCGTGGGGGCTCTTGGAGGGAGCGGGGGTCCTCACACGTTTCGAATGCCCCGGTGACGGTACTGCTCTGGGCCGGTTCCACGGCGGTGTGGGGTTCGTGCCCCTGCGAACACCGGGGCCCCGGCCCTCCCCCATCCACGACTCCGGTCAACAACCCGACGAGTACCGGCTCACACAAGAGGACCCGATCGCCCCACTCATGGCGTTCCCGTCGGCGTTCGCACTGTCGTTGATGGTGTCGGACTGGCGGGTACGACGTCGGTGGATCGGTACCGGTTCGGGTGTGTGGGTGTGTGACCACGGAGACACCTCATGGGTTCGTGTCTACCCGTACGGCACCTCGTGGATGATCGAGCAGGGTGGTCCACGCAGTATCTGGGACGAGTTCGAGGACGCCCTGAAGGAATGGTCCGGGCTGGACGAGCCCGGACCCGAACGGTTCGGGTTGACGGTGGAGGCCGACGGCCGTCACCGGACATGGCTGGATTCACCGGAAGGTCGGTCCTGGGAAGTGGTCGACCCGCTGAAGTGTTGACCACCACAGCGGAGTCGCCTCCGTTCCTCTTTCGGCGACCGACGTCATCGACACAGTGCTACGAGGCCCTGCGTCCTTCAGGGCGGTCCGGGCGGATCAACCACCCGGTGCTTCGTGTTCGATCTCCTCGATGAGCTTGCCGCCGAGCTTTTCCTCGATGAGCGCAACCCCAGAGACCCCGGGGGCCTCGCCCTCCCTGGACTCTTCCGTTGTGTCCGGCGCGGCCTGCCCGTGCGTAGGGGGTTCCGGGCCACGGCGCGGTGGTCCGGGGTCGGGGTCCTCGGGCGGCGGGGCGGCCGATGCGTCCTCGAACGGATCCGGCGGAGGCTCCTGCAGGCCGGTGACGACCTTCTCCGGCGGAGGTCCGGTGGGGGTGGCCGGCCCAGGAGCGGGTTCCGGGGCCGGAGCGGGCGCCGGTGGGCGCTCCGGTTCCGGGGCGGGTGGCTCCCAGGCCACGGGCTCGGCCGGGCGCGCCGGCTCGGGACGGCGGGTCGGTGCGGCGGGCCCGGCCCCCGCACCACCTGCCGCCACCCGGACCTCCACGCCCAGGACCTCTTGGATCGCTCCCGCGACCACCTGGTCACTGCCACTGTTGCTGAAGCCCTTGGCCTCGTTCGGGCGGGAAAAACCGAGCAGGACGGTGTTGCCGTCGACCCCGACCGGGCCGACATCACTGCCGGTGAGCACCATCCAGGTGAATCGACGTCGGTTCTTCACCGCTTCCAGGATCTGGTGCCAGGCGCCTTGGAGACGCCCCAGGTCCATCGGACCACCGGAAGCGGCGGGGGCTGCACCCTGGGCGGCCATCGGCCGCTGAGGGGCTTCGGGGCGTCCGGAGGGCTGCGCGGAAGGACGCGAAGGTGCCGACCGGGCTCCGCCGTCGGATGTCCCCGGAGAGCTGGGTGCGGGTGCCGGGGCGGGAGGTGCGGGCCGGGGAGTGCTGTCCGGTACCGGTTGAGGGCCGGGGGCGGGTGCCGCGGGGGAAGGGGACACAGGGGCCGCCTGGGTGGTGGCCCCCGAGACCACGCGCCGTTCCATCTGCTCCAAGCGGGCCAGAAGCGCCGTTGCCTGGTCTCCGTCGGTCGCAGGGAGCAGCACTCGCGCGCACATCAGCTCCAGCAGCAACCGGGGCGCGGTCGCCCCACGCATTTCGGTCAAGCCCCCGTTGAGGATGTCCGCCGCGCGGGTGAGTTCGGCCGGGCCCAGTTGGGAGGCCTGGTCCCGCATTCGTTCCACGGCCTCCGGGTCGACATTGACCAGTCCCTTGTCCAGGGCGTCGGGAACGGCGGCCAACACCACCAGGTCCCGGAAACGCTCCAGAAGGTCGGTGGCGAAGCGGCGCGGGTCGTGGCCGCCCTCCACCACACGGTCGATCAGGGAGAAGACCGCGGCTCCGTCGCGTGCTCCGAGCGCATCCACCATCTCCCCGAGCAAACTGGAGTCGG
Source organism: Candidatus Nocardiopsis merdipullorum (assembly GCA_019115445.1). Taxonomy (GTDB): domain Bacteria; phylum Actinomycetota; class Actinomycetes; order Streptosporangiales; family Streptosporangiaceae; genus Nocardiopsis; species Nocardiopsis merdipullorum. The sequence goes on along the minus strand of DXDP01000156.1, from coordinate 4,321 downwards.
TGTAACCCAGCAGAGCCACCGCACCCTCGCGGGTGATGCCTTCCTCCCCCGAACCCGCGATGAGTTGGTCCAGGACCGACAAGCTGTCACGGGCCGACCCCGCACCGGCACGCACCACCAGCGGCAGTGCCGCCGTGTCGTAGGTCACACCTTCCTCCTGGAGGAGGTCCTCCATGAGTTCTTTGAGGGTGCTCGGCGGGATCAATCGGAAGGGGTAATGGTGGGTCCGCGAACGAATGGTCCCGATGACCTTTTCGGGTTCGGTCGTGGCGAACACGAACTTCAGGTGTGGCGGAGGTTCTTCGACGAGTTTGAGCAGCGCGTTGAAACCCTCCCGGGTCACCATGTGTGCCTCGTCGATGATGTAGATCTTGTAGCGCGAGGCGACCGGCGCGAAGAATGCGCGTTCTCGCAGATCCCGTGCGTCGTCGACACCGCCGTGCGAGGCGGCGTCGATCTCGATGACGTCGATGCTGCCGCCGCCGTCGGGGGCCAGTGACACACAAGAGTCACATGTGCCACACGGATCCGGGGTGGGCCCTTGCACACAGTTGAGTGACCGGGCCAGGATGCGCGCACTCGTGGTCTTGCCGCACCCACGGGGGCCACTGAAGAGATAAGCGTGGTTGATCCGCTCACTGCGCAGCGCCTGCCGCAGTGGGTCAGTCACGTGTTCTTGTCCACGCACCTCACCGAACGTCGCCGGACGGTACTTGCGGTACAGCGCGATGCTCACGGTGTGCTCACTCCCCTGGTCCCTGCCACGGCTCCATTCAACCCGCTGCCACCGACAGCTCGGGCCGGGTCACGGAAACCGGGAGGGGGTGGACCGGGACACAGACATGGAAAGGACCCCTCGCGCACCCGCCAGAGCCCACTTATCCTTGCTGCCTTCCGGCCCTGGGGAGGTTCATGAGGTGACGCCGCACGAGGGGTCTGCCCCGAGTGTATCCGACACATGGACCGCTCGGGCAACTCGTGGCCGCGATGATTCTTCCGCCGTATTCTGTTCGAAGCACTCGCTCAGAGCCTGTAGAGTTACCCGTGGAGGATTCGCCTAGTGGCCTAGGGCGCACGCTTGGAAAGCGTGTTGGGGGCAACCCCTCAAGGGTTCGAATCCCTTATCCTCCGCCACAGCCCACCAGGGCGGATGGAAGGCCCCGACCGTTGTACGGTCGGGGCCTTCGTCGTCCGTGGGCCCGGCCGGTCCCGGTCGGTGTCTTCCGCGCCGCGATTCCCGCCATGCCCCCGTGAGCCCTCGTGGGGCTTGCCGCCCTCTCCCCTACCGTGGTCCTGGGCCGCACACATGCCACGCGGAAGTGATCGAGAAGGAACGGCGGACTACATGGCCACGAAGATCCCCGGGTACGAACTCAACGACGGTACGACCCTGCCCGCGATCGGGTTCGGCACCTACCCGCTCACCGGGGAGGAAGGGGTGGAGTCCTTCCTCGGTGCTTTGGAGACGGGCTACCGTTTGCTGGATTCCGCGGTCAACTACGGCAACGAGGCGGAGGTCGGTGAGGCGGTACGGCGCTCGTCGGTGCCGCGTGAACAGGTGTGGGTCACCTCCAAGTTGCCCGGCCGTGATCACACCTTCGACAGGGCACTCGCCGCGATCGAGGGTTCGGTGGAGCGTTCCGGCCTGGAGTATCTGGATCTGTACCTGATCCACTGGCCGAACCCGGCGGAGGACCTGTACGTCCAGGCCTGGCGGGCACTCGTGGAAGCACACCGACGTGGTCTGGTGCGATCGATCGGGGTGTCGAACTTCCTCCCCGAGCACCTGGAACGTGTCTCCGACGACACCGGTGTGATGCCGTCGGTCAACCAGGTGGAGCTGCACCCGTACTTTCCGCAGGTCGAGCAGCGTTCGTGGGAAGTCGAGCACGGGGTGCGCACCCAGTCGTGGAGCCCGCTGGGAAGGGCGAGCTCGGTGCTGAGGGAGCCGGTGATCGAGCAGATCGCCTCCGCACACGGCCGGAGCACGGCACAGGTGATCTTGCGCTGGCACCACCAGTTGGGTTCGATCCCGCTGCCGAAGGCGGCGGGGCCGGAGCGGCAGCGGGAGAACCTGGAGATCTTCGACTTCTCCTTGTCGGAGGAAGAAGTTGCGTCGATCACCGCACTGGGACGACCCGACGGCCGCAACAAGGGTCAGGATCCAGCTGTTCACCAGGAGTTCTGAGGCCCACTCGCGCATCGGGCTCCACCCACCTCTCCTCCTTGTGCAACTTGTTGCATAAACTGGTCTCGGGGTCGCCCGAGGTCGACCCCGAGACACCGCGCGAGGAGAGACACATGACCGACCACCCCCACCTGCTGGAACCGCTCGACCTGGGCTTCACCACACTGACCAACCGCGTGATCATGGGTTCCATGCACGTCGGCCTGGAAGAGGCCCCCAACGGCTTCGAGCGAATGGCCGAGTTCTACGCCGAACGTGCCCGTGGTGGGGTCGGTCTCATCATCACCGGCGGCATCGCACCCAACCCCGAGGGCGCCACCTACACCGGTGCGGCCAAGCTGACCACCTCCGAGGAGGTCGCCGAGCACAAGGTCATCACCGATGCCGTGCACGCAGCGGGCGGCCGAATCGCCATGCAGATCCTGCACACCGGCCGATACGCGTTCAGTGAGGAATCGGTCGCCCCCAGCGCGCTCCAAGCCCCGATCAACCCCTTCACCCCCCGTGCGCTCACCGACGAGGAGGTCGAGCGCACCATCGAGGACTTCGTCCGCACCGCCGAGCTCGCCCGCGAGGCCGGGTACGACGGGGTGGAGATCATGGGCTCGGAGGGTTACCTCATCAACCAGTTCATCGCCTCGGCCACCAACCGACGTGAGGGCCCTTGGGGCGGCACCTACGAGAACCGGATGCGCTTTCCCTTGGAGATCGTGCGCCGCACACGCGCACGCGTCGGTGACGACTTCATCCTCGTGTACCGGCTCTCCATGCTCGACCTGGTGCCTGGGGGCTCCACCTTCCCGGAGGTCGTACAGCTCGCCAAGGCCGTCGAGGAGGCCGGGGCCACCATCATCAACACCGGCATCGGCTGGCACGAGGCCCGCATCCCCACCATCGCCACCTCGGTACCACGCGGGGCCTACAGCTGGGTGACCCGCAAACTCATGGGCGAGGTCTCCGTACCACTGGTCGCGGTCAACCGCATCAACACCCCCGAGGTCGCCGAGAAGGTCCTGGCCGAGGGGGACGCCGACATGGTGGCATTGGCCCGCCCTTTCCTCGCCGACTCGCACTTCGTGGCCAAGGCCGCCCAGGGCCGCTCCGAGGAGATCAACACCTGCATCGGTTGCAACCAGGCCTGCCTGGACCACACCTTCAGCTTGAAGACCTCTTCCTGCCTGGTGAATCCCCGGGCCTGCCACGAGACGGAACTGGTCCTGTCCCCCACCCGGAACCGCAAGAGCATCGCCGTGGTCGGCGCAGGACCGGCCGGTCTGGCCTTCTCGATCTCGGCCGCCGAGATCGGCCACTCCGTCACCCTGTTCGACGCCGCCGACCGCATCGGCGGACAGCTCACCATGGCTCGTAGGGTGCCCGGCAAGGAGGAGTTCGACGAAACCCTCCGCTACTACCGGGTGCACCTCGACAAGTACGGCGTGGACGTACGCCTGGGCACCCACGTGAGTGCGACAGACCTCACCGACTTCGACGAGGTCGTCATCGCCACCGGGGTCGTCCCACGCACCCCGGAGATCCCCGGTGTGGAGCACCCCAAGGTCCTGTCCTACGTGGATGTGCTGCACGGCGACGCCGAGGTGGGCGAGAAGGTCGCGATCATCGGCGCCGGGGGGATCGGCTTCGACGTGGCCGAGTTCCTCACCGACAGCGGTGCGGAAGCGAGCCAGGACATCGCGGAATTCTTCCGCCAGTGGGGTGTGGACACCGAACACACCACCGTGGGTGGCCTCACCGAGCCGCAGCGTCCCACCCCGCCGCGCCGTGTGCACCTGCTGCAGCGCAAGACCAGCAAGCTCGGCAAGGACCTGGGCAAGACCACCGGATGGATCCACCGCCTGGAACTGCGCAACCGGAACGTCGACATGATCGCCGGCGCCTCCTACGAGAAGGTCGACGACGAGGGTCTGCACATCACTGTGGACGGTGAAACACGCGTCCTGGGCGTGGACAACGTCGTGCTGTGTGCCGGGCAGGACCCCCGACGCGACCTGGCCGACGAACTCGCCGCACTCGGTGTCGAAGCACACGTGATCGGAGGCGCCGACGTGGCCGCCGAGCTGGACGCCAAGCGTGCGATCGACCAAGGCACCCGCCTTGCCGCCGCGCTCTAGACTT
>DXDP01000155.1 GCA_019115445.1 Candidatus Nocardiopsis merdipullorum | reverse complement strand
TACAGGTGACCGGCAAGGCGTGGCTGGGTGCGGGGTATGGGGTGCACGACACCGCCCGATGAAGTCCCGTATCGGACATCGTTCCCATTCAGGTATTTCCATGACAGAAAGCCTGAAATCCGATGTTTCCCTTTGTCCTGTATTCATCCTTTGCCTTCCTGGGCAGGGAGGATATGGAAATCTCCGGAAAAGCCTGCGGTTTTCCTTTACCCGTCCTAGTCTCGTTATGTCCGTCAAGGACGTTGTAGGAGACCACGGGGCGGAATGATCGGCCCCCTTTTCGTGAAGGACCGCCGTGCTCGCCATCGACCAACAGATGCGGGAGCTGCTCCGAACCCCCGGGGTACGCAGTGTTTGCCTCGTGGACTGGCGTGGGGGCCGCACCATGACACGTGTGGGGGCCGAGGACCAGGTCGCCGAGACCGTGGCGATCCTGGCCGCCATCACCGGCGGACCACTCAGACATGCCGGGACGGTGGAGGACGTGGTCATCACCGGCGCCGATCACCACCTGTTGTTCGCCGTCCTGAACGATCCGGCTCTGTGCATACAGGTCCGGATGGGACGGGACGAGGGCAACCTCGGTTTCGCCCTGCGACGTCTCCGTGGCCTGGCCCGCACCACACAGTCACCACCGACGCAGGACCCACCACGGCGCGGTGGACACCCGCACGCCGTGCCCCGTGTGGCCACAGTGGACCGCTCCGTGTTGCAGCGTGTCCTCACCGCTCTGCGCACGTTGGTCTCGGCCCCACCCCGGACCGGCACCGCAGTCGTATGAGTGTCGACCGCACCCCACACCGGGGACTTCCCCGGCTGCGCCGGTGGATGGCGGGCAGAGGAATGCTGCGTCGACCCGTCCAGAAGAAGGAAAGAGACATGTCGAACATCGAAGCCGGCTTGAAGGACATGATGGAGATCGAGGGGGCCATCGGTGCCGCTGTCGTCGACTACAGCAGCGGAATGGCCCTGGGAACCCTCAGCTCCACGAACTCGCTCGACCTGACCGTGGCAGCAGCGGGAAACACCGAGGTGGTCCGCGCCAAGATGCGCACGATGGACCAACTGGGATTGAACGAGGTCATCGAGGACATCCTCATCACCTTGTCCGGGCAGTACCACGTCATCCGCCCCCTCACCAGCCGTAAGGGCCAGGGTCTCTTCCTCTACCTGGCCCTGGACCGTGGTCGGGGAAACCTGGCCCTGGCCCGACACAAGCTCAAGGGCATCGAGGAGGAACTGGAGATCTGAGCCCCAAAAGATGCTCAGTACGTCCTGAGAACGTATTGGGTGGGGGACAATGCCGTGGAAGAACCTCCGACACCCCAAGGAGACCGGTATGTTCCGGATCGCCATCAGCCACTTGGAGGAACGACACGTCACGCCGGTCGAACACAGCACGGCACTGTCCGTCGACGAAGCGGTTCGGGCGGTGTGCACGTACCTGCCGAGTTCGGGCACCGAAATGTTCGTCGGCGACGAGGTGCAGCACTCCGTGAACCAGGTGAACGACTTCCGCAAGGACGTCACCGTACCGTGCGGCGACCGCTACCGAGTGGTCATCGCGCCCATGATGTGAACCCCGTGGGGCCGTGAAGGAGGAGCATCTTCACGGCCCACGGTCGTGTCAGTCGGAGCCGGTGGAAAACACAGCGTCGAAGGTGGCCCCGGGCGGAGTGAAGAGGCTGGGGCCCACAAGCCTCACCACACCCGAGACACCCTGTGGAACGTCGAGCACGCCGACGCGCTCGTCAACGGAACCTGAGGTCAACGACTGCGCCGAGCTGCCTCCGGAGGAGTGAGGTGCTCCATCAGCGAGTGGAAACGGTCCCAGCCGTCGGGTTCCACCCCGTCCCCGATCCGGTACCAGACGACCGGGGTCATCGGCGGGCCGAACGGCACGGCCCGCACCGGGGCGGCAAGTGCCTTGTCCCGGCCCGCCGCCAGGATCCCCTCCGGACCCACCGCCAACCCGACCGGTACGGACACCCCCGCCCACCGGGGTGGGTAGGTCAGGTCCTCCCGGCCGTGAGCACGGTGCACGGTCATGCTGCGCAGACCGTCCCCCACCGCCAACTCCCGCACGAGCGGCTCCAGCGCGTCCAACTCGGGTTCTTCACCGGGCCGGTGACCGACCGTGAACAGCAGGTGCTCACGCACCCCCGACGGTGTGCGTGACACACGCAGGGAACCGGCGAAGGGACGAGAGTCCTTCCCACCGGGCGGTCCGGCAAAGACCAGCACGCTCTGTCCAGGTGCCCGCTTCCGGGCCATGGCGGTGATGGCGGACGGTGACCACTCCCGGGTGAGAGGTTCGGCAACACCCCACAACGCGGGCCGGGCCCCGGTCAAACGCTCGGCGAGCATCTCCGCACTGCCGGCCAGCACCAGATCCGCACTGGCTGGGTGATCCACTTGGAGGTCCACGTGCAGTTGGGTACCGAGATCCTCCGTGGCAGAGGTACGGAAGGCCTGGTTCGGCCCCGCCTCGGCATCCACCTCGGGGTCCGGGACGAAACCGACCTCCTCCGCCCACAGCAGAGGAAGACCGTTGAACCCGTCGTAGTAGCGGCCGTCCGGCGCACGCACCACCCACGTGGCACCACGACGACTCAGGAACCAACGCAGCGCGTGCGTGATGATGCTCGTGGAAGTGGTGACCAGCTGCAACCCCAGGCCCTTGCGGCCGAACACCGCCATGGCGTCCACCAACCAGCTGGACAGGGACACCACCGGACGATCCTGTACCAGGACGGCGTTCTTCTCGGTCACCGCGCTCACCGCGGGGTGCTCGGTGGCACCCAGCAGGTTCCGATCGTCCCGGGGCAGTTCGGGTTCGGCCTCCCACAGGAGACCGCCGTGCTTGTCGACCAGGTGTTGTGCGAACCGGCGTGCCACCGCGGCGGTGTCGACGTCCTCCAGTTCCGTGCCTCGGATCTCCACCCACAGTGGTTGTGCGGGCAGGTCGTCACTCACCCCGTCGGAGAGCAGTCGATCGGCTTCCGCGGACACCGCGAGACGCTGCGCCGCCTGCATGGCAACCACCAGGCGTTCGTCGTCGTCCCGTAGCTGTACCACGGTGCCCTCTGCGACCATGCGCACCCGCAACGTGGGTCCGGCGGCGACCAGGGCGTCCAGCAGGGAACGGCGGTCGGGGCTCTCCGGCAGGAGGAGGATCACATCGTGACTCAACGGGCTTCCTTCGCGGGGAGTTTTCGGGGAAGGGACGGACGAACGGGGTGATGTACACGTTACTGGGCGTAGAGCCACACAAGGGGGGCGAGGGCGTGCGAATGTCCCTCGTTCATCGCAATCGCTCGTCCCGGTTTCGGTCGGCAAGGCAGCCCACCACGGAGACGACGTCACTCTTGGTGGAGATTTTCTGGGTCATGAGACCATACACGGTGTTTTGTTACGTTCCTCGGGTCAGCGATCGTACTTGGAAAGTTCTTCCCAGTCGCCGAGCTCGGGAAGGGGCACCCAGTTGTCTTCCAAGGGGACATCTCGATATTCCAAGGTGCCCTTCAGGTTTTCGTCTTTGTCGATGATGATGCGCCGAGTATATCCACTCGGTGTCTGGTGGTCTTCCTCGATCTTATTGGCATGGAACAGTTTGAGTTTTGGATCTTCATTCGGGTAGCTCCAGAAGTTTCTCATGTGAAGAAAAAGGTAATCGTCTTCCTCCTTTCGGTAGGTGTACTCCATCATTTTCCTTCCTTGTTTGTCGAGAAAGGAGGTGATGACGCACTGGTCTTGTAAGATGAACGTGATGAGTGTTGGCCAGGGTTTTTCTTTTCCGGGGAGTACTACGGTGAAATCTTCTCCTGTTTCGAATCGTCTGCGCGCATCTTCTTCGTTGAGAATGTTTCCAGGTATTTTTTCTGGCTGTTCCAGCGATATGTGTAAATGGGGGTCGAATCAGGTTCCTTGTTTTTCAATATCCGTGTGGTTGGTCCAGGTGTTGTGGACGATGTTTTGGGGGAGTAGGTCGGAGGTGATGTCCCAGTCGAATTCGGGGTCTTCCAGGGTGGTTTCATGGGCGCAGCAGGTCAGGGCCAGGAGTGCCAGGGGGTAG
>DXDP01000154.1 GCA_019115445.1 Candidatus Nocardiopsis merdipullorum | reverse complement strand
AGGACATTCGTTTTCTCGGCGGCTATTCGGACACAACGGGATGTCCGGAATATGGCCCCACACCCTTCCGATGCATTCGGTCAGCCCTACCCACCACTCGACCTCGCCAACATGACCGCGGAGTTTTCCGGCCTTCCGTACAGGAAGCCAGAAAACCACCGGAGAAGCACCCGATCCAGGTGGGCGAATATGTCTGCTTTGCGAGGTTTTATCAGCGGAAACTTCACAAATGCCAGCCGCCCGACCCGGCGCTGAATGTGACTAGGATCACCCCTCCTGTTCGGCCTCGGCACTCCACCAAATCTCGAAAGAGGGCCGACGATAGACAGCGGAGGGCGCCGAAACAGCAATCTGCACGGTTCATGTGCGCGCCTCCGGCAACCCTGTATTTCCGTGAGCCATCTCCGGCCTATTTCTGCACGCCCAAAAACGAAGCGCGCCCCGAAGATCCCGACCCACGACAATGACGGTGGAGCCAGTGATCGGACGTCTGCCCATCCTCGACATCTCTCCGAGCAATGAACTGGGCCCGGTGAAAGCCGTTCCCCGCGAACGCTTCACCGTGGGAGCCACAGTCATACGCGAAGGACACGACTCCCTCGCCGCCGGTGTGGTGCTCCACTCACCCCAAAAGCGCCGTGAGGCGCTCATACCCATGCGTGAGCACGACCCCGGGAGCGACCGCTTCGAAGCGGAGATCAGCTTCCCCTCGGAGGGCAACTGGACCTTCTCCGTGGAAGCTTGGCACGACCCCTTCGTCACCTGGCTGCGTACCGCCGAGATCAAGATCCCCCTCGGCCAGGACACCGAAGTCGTCCTGGAAGAAGGCGCCCGTCTGCTCACCCGCGCAGGCCGCCGCACCCCACGCGTTCCCGCACTGATCTCCGCGGCCAAGACCCTGCGCGAGACCTCCCTTCCACCGCAGGAGCGCCTGGCAGCAGCCCTGGCACCCGACGTGATCACCACGATGGAGCGCTCACCGCTCCGCGAACTCGTCACCAGGTCACGCCGCACCCGAGTGGCCGTCCACCGTGAACGCGCACTGTTCGGCTCCTGGTACGAGTTCTTCCCCCGGTCGGAAGGGGCCCAGGTCGACACCCTTCCCGGCCAGGAACTCTCGGGCACCTTCACCACCGCCGCCAAGCGCCTGCCCGCCATCGCCGACATGGGTTTCGACGTGGTGTACCTGCCACCGATCCACCCGGTGGGCACCAGCAACCGCAAAGGCCCCAACAACACCCTGACCGCGGGGCCCGGCCACCCCGGCTCGGTGTGGGCCATCGGCTCCCAGGACGGCGGCCACGACGCCGTCCACCCCGACCTCGGCACCCTCGAAGACTTCGACGCCTTCGTCGCCGAGGCCCACGAGCACGGCATGGAGATCGCCCTGGACCTGGCCCTGCAGTGCTCCCCCGATCACCCCTGGGTCACCGAACACCCCGAGTGGTTCGTCCGACGCACCGACGGATCCATCGCCCACGCCGAGAACCCGCCCAAGAAGTACCAGGACATCTACCCTGTGTGCTTCGACCACGACTTCGAGGGCCTCTACACCGAGATCCTGCGGATCGTACGGCACTGGATGGATCACGGGGTCCGCATCTTCCGGGTCGACAACCCCCACACCAAACCGGTCGTGTTCTGGCAGCGCCTGCTCGCCGAGATCGCCAAGACCGACCCGGACGTGCTCTTCCTGTCCGAGGCGTTCACCCGCCCGGCCATGATGCACACCCTGGCCAAGGTCGGCTTCCACCAGTCCTACACCTACTTCACCTGGCGCAACGGCAAGGACGAGCTGGAGGGTTACCTCACCGAGCTGAGCCGCGACAGCGCCCACCACCTACGGCCCAACTTCTTCGCCAACACACCGGACATCCTCCACGCCTACCTGCAACACGGCGGCCGCCCCGCCTTCGAGGTCCGCGCCGTACTCGCCGCGCTGCTCTCCCCCACCTGGGGGATCTACTCCGGGTACGAGCTGTGCGAGAACACCCCGGTCCGTCCCGGCAGCGAGGAATACCTCGACTCGGAGAAGTACCAGTACCGCCCCAGGGACTGGGCCGCCGCCGAGACCTCCCGGAGCACCATCGTCCCCCTCATCACCACGCTCAACCGGCTCCGGAACCAACACCCCGCCCTGCGGGAGTTGCGCAACCTGCGGTTCCACCACACGGATCGGCCGGAGATCCTCTGTTTCTCCAAACATCGGCCCGGTACCGAGCCCGGCGCCCCCGACGACGCCGTGATCGCCGTGGTCAACCTCGACCCGCACCACCCCCGTGAAGCCACGGTGCACCTGGATCTGCCGTCCATCGGCCGCGACTGGAAGGAGGAACTGGAGGTGACCGACGAGCTGACCGGCCGCTCCTACACGTGGCGAGCGCACAACTACGTGCGTCTTGACCCGGCGACCGGACCCGCGCACGTGTTCACCGTCAACGGCAGATGACTGCGTGCCGGGCGGTCCGTGGTCCGGTACCCACCGACCCCGACCACCCGAGACGCCCACTGATCAGACGTCGAACACTTTGGTGGGGAGCACCAGATGAGCAACCGAGAGCGCGGACCCAACACCCACGCAGAACACGGTCCCCTCGCCCCGGCCACCGGGGACGCCACCGGCCCACTCATGTCCTCCGGCGGTACCAGGAATCCCTACTGGTACAAACACGCCGTCTTCTACGAGGTACTCGCCCGGGGGTTCTTCGACTCCAACGGCGACGGTACCGGTGACCTCGCCGGGTTGGTGAAAAAACTGGACTATCTCCAGTGGCTCGGCATCGACTGCATTTGGTTGCTACCGCTGTACGAATCTCCTTTGCGGGACGGCGGATACGACATCTCGGACTACTTCAAGATCCTCCCGGAGTTCGGGTGTACCGCAGACTTCGTGGAGCTCCTCGACGAGGCCCACAGGCGGGGCATACGGGTCATCACGGACCTGGTCATGAACCACACCAGCGACCAACACCCGTGGTTCCAGGCCTCCCGGGAGAACCCCGACGGTCCCTACGGCGACTTCTACGTCTGGTCCGACACCGACGAGCTCTACGACCAGGCACGCATCATCTTCGTCGACACCGAGACGTCCAACTGGAGTTGGGACGAGGTCCGCGGTCAGTACTACTGGCACCGATTCTTCTCCCACCAGCCCGACCTCAACTTCGAGAACCCGGCCGTGCAGGAAGCCATCCTGGAGGTCCTGCGCTACTGGCTGGACCTGGGCATCGACGGTTTCCGTCTCGACGCCGTGCCCTACCTGTACGAACGCGAGGGCACCAACTGCGAGAACCTCAAGGAGACCCACGAGTTCCTCAAGCGCGTGCGCTCCGAGGTCGACCGGCTCTACCCGGATCGTGTCCTGCTCAGCGAGGCCAACCAGTGGCCCTCCGACGTCGTCGACTACTTCGGTGACTTCGAGTCCGGCGGTGACGAGTGCCACATGAACTTCCACTTCCCGCTGATGCCACGCATGTTCATGGCCGTACGCCAGGAACAGCGCTTCCCGATCTCGGAGATCCTCGCCCAGACCCCCGAGATCCCACGCAACTGCCAGTGGGCGATCTTCCTGCGCAACCACGACGAACTGACCTTGGAAATGGTCACCGACGAAGAGCGCGACTACATGTACGCCGAGTACGCCAAAGAACCACGTATGCGTGCCAACGTGGGGATCCGGCGCAGGCTCGCACCGTTGCTGGACAACGATCGCGACCAGATCGAGCTCTTCACCGCCCTGTTGCTGTCCCTGCCCGGCTCTCCCGTCCTGTACTACGGCGACGAGATCGGCATGGGCGACAACATCTGGCTCGGTGACCGCGACGCGGTGCGCACACCCATGCAGTGGAGCCCGGACCGCAACGCCGGGTTCTCCCACTGTGACCCCGCACGTCTGTACCTGCCACCGATCATGGACCCGGTCTACGGCTACCAGGCACTCAACGTCGAGGCACAACTGGAGAACCCGGGCTCACTGCTCCACTGGACCCGCCGGATGATCCAGATCCGCAAGAGCCACCCGGTGTTCGGCACCGGGGCCTTCACCGAACTCGAGTCCACCAACCCCAGCATCTTGGCGTTCCTCCGCGAACACGGTGACGACCGCATGCTGTGTGTCCACAATCTGTCGAAGTCTCCACAACCGGTCGAACTGGACCTGACCGGCTACATCGGTGTGCACCCGATCGAGTGCGTGGGTGGAGTGAACTTCCCCGAGATCGGCGAACTTCCCTACCTTCTCACTCTGCCCGGGCACGGTTTCTACTGGTTCCAACTGCCGACCACCACCGGCCCGGATCCGGACAGCGGGGCGGTGGAGGAAATACCCACCTACGGTCTGCCCTCCGCAGGGGTCGGCGCCCGCTCCACCGTCAAGACCGCACCGGTGCCCACACCCCGAACGCAGGACACCACACGCTCCGCCGTCACCGCAGCCGTGTCCGAAAACTACTCCGGCCTCGGAGAAAGCGGGAAGGGAAACCGGCCGATCTGATGTCCCAACTCGAAGAACTCCTGGCAGTGTGGTTGCCCAGGCAACGCTGGTTCTCCGGCAAAGGCATCGCGATCCGATCGATCCGTGTCGAGAGCAGGCACACCCTGCTCTCGGCCGGCCCCGACGGACCCGACCTCAACCTTTTGGTCGTGGAAGCGGGCCAGCGCGGTCAGACGTCCCGATATCAGGTGATGCTGGGTTCCCGGCCACCACGAACCCTGCCCGCCGATCTGGCCAGCACCGCCATCGGTGTGTGCCAGGTGTCGGGGGGACGGCCCCAAGTGATCTACGACGCCGCCCACGACGCGCTGCTGACCGAGCTCCTCCTGGAACGGTTCGCCGCCCCGAGCACCTTCGGACGCTCGGAAGTGCGTTTTCGAACCCTGCCCGGGGAGCCCTTGCGCACCGGAACGCACGGACGTCTCCTCACCGGGGAGCAGTCCAACACCTCCCTGGTGTTCGGTGAGAACTACATCCTCAAAACCTTCCGCAGGCTCTGGCCCGGACCCAACCCGGACCTGGAGTTGAACATGGCCCTGTCCGGGTCACCGTACGTGGCACGCCCGTGCGGATGGATCGAGGCAGACCTTCCCGGAGCTCCCACACCCACGACCCTGGCGATGTTGCAGACCTTCATCCCGAACGCCACGGACGGGTGGGTCCTGGCCACCGCCGACGTGGGGGCCCTGGTCGACGGACTCGGGGGCGGTGGCGAGTCCGCCTTCGTGGAGGACGCGGCCCAACTGGGCCGTACCACCGCCGAGGTACACCGTTCACTGACCCGCACCTTGCCCACGGGCGAACTGTCGCCCTCGGGCATCGCCGAACTCGCCGACGCCATGGTCGAACGCCTGGCCACGGCCAGTGCCGAGGTACCGGAGCTGGCCGAGCACGCACCCCGGGTGATGGCTGCCTACACCGACTTCGCCCGCGCTGCCGAACCACTGCCCATCCAACGAGTACACGGCGACTACCACCTGGGTCAGGTCATCCGCACCGGCTCCGAGTGGGTCCTGCTCGACTTCGAGGGGGAACCCACCGTCCCGGTCCAGGACCGACAGCAACTGGCCAGCCCACTGCGGGACGTGGCCGGGATGCTGCGTTCGTTCGACTACGCCGCCGGTTACCTCCTGGTCGGGCATCCGGGCAACACCGAACTGGAACGGGCCGCCCGCTCCTGGGCCGGCCACAACCGGGAAGCCTTCTGCCGCGGCTACGCCGAGGCGGGCGGCATCGACCCGGACAAACACCTGACCGCACTACGGGCCTTCGAGTTCGACAAGGCCGTCTACGAAGTTCTCTACGAAGCACGCAACAGGCCTCACTGGTTGCGCGTGCCCCTGGAATCCATCGCCACGGCCACCGCACCACCTTCCGAGGGTCATCTCTCGACAACACCGTTCATCACAAGTACTACGGAGCCGTATTGACCCCGTCCCGAAGCACTCAGCGATCGAGTCCCGAGAAAACGACGACCACCAGAAGGACCACGAAGAAGAAGACGTCCACCCACGCCGGGCCGCCCACCTCCCGACGCGCGGGCGGACCCGACCCCGAGTTGATCACGGCCATCGACCGGGTCGTGGACGGGTGGCACCACGACCCCCACAGTGTGCTCGGGGTCCATCCCGAGGGGCGTGGCACGGTCGTACGCGCCCTACGGCCCGGTGCTCGGGAAGTACACGCCGTTTTTGCCGACGGGTCCCGGGTGCCCCTGACACACCTGCACCGGGGGGTCTTCACCGGAAAGGTGACGAAGAAGGCCCTGGGTACCCCCGTCGACTACCGCATCGCCACCCGCTACGAGGAAGGGGCGGACGAACACGTCATCGCCGACCCCTACCACTTCGCCCCCTCTTTGGGCGACCTCGACCTGTACCTGATCGGTGAGGGTCGCCACGAGGAGCTGTGGCACGCCCTCGGTTCGCACACCATGTGTGAGGAGACCCGGATCGGCGAGGTGCCCGGTACCCGGTTCACCGTGTGGGCACCCGACGCCCGTGGGATTCGCCTCATCGGCGACTTCAACCACTGGAACGGCGTCGGTCACCCCATGCGCAGCCTCGGCTCCAGCGGCGTGTGGGAACTGTTCATGCCCGACCTGGGCCCCGGGGACCTGTACAAGTTCCAGGTCCTCGGGGCAGACGGGCAGTGGCGCGACAAGGCCGACCCGATGGCCCGAGCCACACAGCTTCCCCCCGCCACCGCCTCGGTGATCACCGAATCCCACCACGAGTGGGGTGACCAGGAGTGGATGGCCGAACGCAAGGGCGTGGAGCCGCACCGTGCACCGATGAGCGTGTACGAGGTGCATCTGGGCTCGTGGCGGCCCGGGCTGTCCTACACCGAACTGGCCCGCGAGCTCGTGGAATACGTCACCGAGATGGGCTTCACCCACGTGGAGTTCCTACCGGTGGCCGGGCATCCCTTCGACGGCTCGTGGGGCTACCAGGTCACCTCCTACTACGCGGTCACACCACGGTTCGGGTCACCGGACGAATTCCGGCACCTGGTGGATTCCCTGCACCGTGCAGGCATCGGCGTGTTCCTGGACTGGGTTCCCGCACATTTTCCCCGGGACGCATGGGCACTGGCCCAGTTCGACGGCACCGCCCTGTACGAACACCCCGACCCGCGCCGGGGAGAACACCCCGACTGGGGCACGCTCATCTTCAACTACGGCCGCACAGAGGTACGCAACTTCCTCATCGCCAACGCCCTGTACTGGCTGGAGGAGTTCCACATCGACGGTCTGCGCGT
>DXDP01000153.1 GCA_019115445.1 Candidatus Nocardiopsis merdipullorum | reverse complement strand
CGGGGTACTGCTGGCCACATCCGTACGGATGATCGAGGTGGGCTCGGTACGCGCAATGATGCGCTCCACCCGGGGGGATGCCGTGGTACTCGTACTGACGGCGGTGGCCACGTTGGCCCTGGACCTGGTCATGGCCGTACTCTTGGGGATCGCCGTCACCGCACTGCTTGCCTTGCGCGCGGTCTCCCGGGACGCCCGCCTGAACCGGGTCGGGCTGTCCGAGGACATGCCCGGCGATCACCGCCTCGAGGAACGTGCCCTGCTCGACGAACACATCGTGGCCTACCGGCTCGACGGACCCTTGTTCTTCGCCGCTGCGCACAGGTTCTTGCTGGAGCTGACCGAGGTGGCCGACGTGTCGGTGGTGATCTTGCGGATGTCGCGGGTCAGTACGGTGGACGCCACCGGCGCACTTGTGTTGAGTGAGGCCATCCAACGGTTGGAGGGGCGAGGCATCACCGTGCTGGTGTCAGGGGTACGCAAGGGGCACGACCGCCCGCTCATGGCACTGGGGGTGCTCTCCCGACTCCACGACCAGGGCCGGGTGTTCGGAACCACCCCGGAAGCGATCGAACACGCCCACGGTCTTTTGCACGAGAACGGTGCCTTGACCAGCACGGCCGCCTCCACCCCGCAATGATCCGGCCCGGAACACGGGCCGGAGGGACCGTTCCTCAGAACGGGTGGGGAGCCGGATCGGCCCGCATCGTGATCCACTGAGTTTCGGTGAAGGCATCCAGGTTGGCGCGGGTTCCACCAAAACGTGCTCCGGTTCCGGAGTGGCCCACCCCGCCGAAGGGGGCCACCGCCTCGTCCTCGACGGTCTGGTCGTTGATGTGCACGATGCCGCTGGGGATACGGTCGGCGATCTCCATGCCACGCATCGGATTGGTGGTGATGATCCCCAGCGACAGCCCGTACTCGGTGGAGTTGGCCAACTCCACCAGCTCCTCGACGGAGGAGAAACGCACCACCGGGGCGACGGGGCCGAAGACCTCCTCTGCGTATGCGGGCGTGTGTGCATCGACACCGTCCAGGACCGTGGGCCGGTAGAACAGGTCCTGGTAGGTACCCCCGGCACGCAGGCGGGCACCGGCCTCGATGCTGCTGGTGACCAGGCCGTGGATCTTGTCGCGCTGACCGGCGTCGATGACCGGACCCAGTGCGGTGCCCTCCTCCTCGGTGCTGCCCACGGTCAGTTCGTCGGCCCGAGCGGCCAGGCGTTCGACGTAGGCGTCGGCGATCTTTTCGTGCACCAGATGGCGACCGGTGGTCATACAGATCTGACCCTGGTGCAGGAAGGAGCCCCAGGCCCCGGTGGAGGTGGCCGCCTCCACGTCGGCATCGTCCAGAATCACCAGTGGGGAGTTTCCGCCCAGTTCCAGGTGGGCGCGTTTGAGGTGACGCGCAGCGGCCTCACCGACCTTGCGGCCTGCCGCGGTGGAGCCGGTGAAGGAAAGAACTCGCACGTGCGGGTCGGCGACCAGGGCCTGTCCGGCTTCTGCGCCTCCGGGCAGGACGTGGAAGACGCCTTCGGGAACCCCGGCCTTGCGGAAGATCTCGGCCAGGACCGCACCGCCGCAGACGGCGGTGCGCTGGTCGGGTTTGAGGACCACGGCGTTGCCCAGGGCCAGTGCCGGGGCCACCGAGCGGATCCCGAGAATGAGGGGAACGTTGAAGGGGGCGATGACCCCCACCACACCTGCGGGGACCTGTCGGGAAAAACTCAGCCGGGGTTTGGCGGTGCGCAGGATCTCGCCGTGAGGCTGGTGGGCAAGGGCAGCGGCCTCGAAGCACTCCTGGGCCGCCACGTGTACTTGGAAGGCGGCCATGCCTGCGGCTGCGCCCCCCTCGTGGCGCAGCCAGTGGCCGATCTCGTCGGCGTGGGTGTGGATCAGGTCCCCGGCCCGGCGTAGGACGGTGGCGCGCTCTTCGAAAGAGGCGGCGGCCCAGTCACGTTGGGTACGAGCGGCCCGGGTCGCTGCTCGGTTCACGTCGTGGGCGTCGGCGGTACCGATGTGTCCCAGCAGGGTGCCGGTGGAGGGTGAGACGACCTCGGTGTTGCCGCCGTGGGCAGGGATCCACTCTCCGGAAAAGAGGGCGTTGGGGTGATCCGCGGTGGAGAGCAGGGGCATGGTGGATCTCCTTGTCGGGTGTGGCCGGGCTGACCGCGAAGCCTTGTACGTTTTACGAACGTATGTTCTTTTTGCGAACATAAGCGACGCGCCCCATGCGGTCAAGGCATGACAGGTGCTTTCGCCTCGCCCGCGATGCAGCACGGAGCCCCCGCCGGGTCGATTGCCCCGCAAGTCACGGGCGACTAGGATCGAAAAATGTTCGCAATATGAATATATGTTCATATGGCGAACACCCTGACTGCGGGTCCTCCGGCCCGCCCGACGAGGGGATCCCTCACATGCGCACGCGTGTTGCCATCATCGGAGCTGGACCCGCCGGGCCCCTGCTCTCCCACATGCTCCACCTGGCCGGCATCGACTCCGTGGTCCTGGAAACACGTGACCGTGCCTACGTCGAGGCCCGCCAACGCGCCGGCGTGGTCGAGCACGGCGCCGCCGAACTCCTGCAACGGGTGGGCCTGGGCGAGCGCATGGAGCGGGAAGGTATCGTCCACAGCGGCATCGAACTACGCTTTTCCGGCCACTCCCACCGCGTGGACTTCACCGACCTGTGTGGACGCACAGTACGCATCTGGGCCCAGACCGAGATCGTCAAGGATCTGGTGGCCCGGCGCCAGGCCGATGGTGGACAGATCCTGTTCGGCGCACAGGCCACCGCGATCGAAGATGCAAAGGGCGACCGACCCAAGGTGCATTTCGTGCGCAAGGGATCGCATCAGGTACTGGAGTGCGACTATGTGGCCGCCTGCGACGGCTTCCACGGCATCGGGCGACGCAGCCTGCCCCGGCAAGCGGTACGCACCTTCGATCGCCTGCACCCCTTCAGTTGGTTGGGTGTGCTCGCCGACGTCGCGCCTTCGAGCGACGAACTGATCTACGCCCGTCACGAACGCGGCTTTGCCCTGCACAGCCTGCGCTCCGAGCATGTCAGCCGCCTGTATCTGCAAGTGCCCAATGACACCGACCCCGCCCAGTGGTCCGACGAACGCATCTGGGACGAACTGTCCGAACGCATGGCCCTTCCCGGCTGGGAACTGAAGCAAGGACCCATCATCGACAAGAGTCTGACGCCCATGCGTAGTTTCGTGACCGAACCGATGAGCCACGGTCGGTTGTACCTGGCCGGGGACACTGCCCACATCGTGCCACCCACCGGCGCCAAGGGGCTCAACCTCGCCCTCAACGACGTGTCCTTGCCGGCCCAGGCCTTCATCGCTCTGTACACGCACGGCGACCACGAACCGCTACAGGAGTACTCGAACACGGCTTTGCGGCGGGTCTGGCGTGCCGAACACTTCTCCGCCTGGATGACGCATCTGTTGCACACCTTCGAAGATGCCTTCGAGAACCGGTTGCAACACGACCACCTGGAGTTCCTGGCCTCTTCACGTGCGGCTTCCACACAACTTGCAGAGAACTACACAGGGATCCCTCACCTCTAGAACGTACTGTGCGGGGCCCGGGGAAACGAGGAGGGGCGAATCCACCGGGCACGGTGTCCTATCCGGTCGACACCGCCACACTTGCCTTTTCCGTTGCGCCCGTCTTCTGTGTGCGAAAAGGGCGAAAAGAGCCGGCGTGGCCCGCACAGTACGTGCTCGAGAACTACTCGAATACCACGTCCGAGCAGTTGTAGAAGGCCTCCGGGCTGTCGGAACGTTCCCAGACCACGTAGATGATGTGCTGACCGGAACGGTCGGGCAGGGTCACGTCCCAGTAGTACTCGGCACCCTCGACACCGTCCGCGCGCTGCGGCGGGTCGGTGATCTCGTGGAACAGTTCCAGGTCGGACCAGTTCAGAGGCTGACTCGGGTCCCAGCTGTCGTCGGTCACATAGGTGTAGAAGGTTCCGGGGTGGTGGGCCCAGGCATTGTGCTGGAACTCCACCGTGGCACCCGCGGTGAGGCTGGTGGTGGGCCAGTCCTCGCGCACGGCGTTGAAGGCCGCGAAGTCCTCGGTGGGACCACACAGCTCACCGTCGGCCACAACCTGCTCATGGTTGCCGTCGGCGTCACTGATGAGGTTGCCGAACCAGTTCCAG
>DXDP01000152.1 GCA_019115445.1 Candidatus Nocardiopsis merdipullorum | reverse complement strand
GCCGCCCCAGGGTGCCCCACACAGCGCACCGCCGCCCCCGGAAGAACCCGACGACGACCAGTATCGGCTCTGAGTGCATATGGGGATCTTCCCGAAGCGGTGGGGAGATCCCCGTGTCCGCCGGCGCCTGCGTCACCCGAGTGAGAACACCTACCTCGTGAGTTGTGTCGTGTTCAGCTTGTTGACCGTCGTCGGTGCCCTCAGCCGACTCCTTTCGGGGGACCCCAACGAGCCGCTGATCCTGCTCAGCATCCCGGCCCTGGTGTTCTTCGTGCGCGGTCACCACTACGCACGTCAGCGTGTCAACGGGGTGCGCGTCACCGAGAAGCAGTTTCCCGAGGCCCACCGGATGGTGCGGGAAGCGGCCGCACGCTTCAAGATGTCCAGGATCCCCGAGGCCTACGTGGTGCTCGGCAACGGGGTCATCAACGCGTTCGCCTCGGGGCACGGGTTTCGCCGCTACGTCGCGATCAACAGCGATCTGTTCGAGGTCGGTGGCCGCCTGGCCGACCCCGACGCCCTACGCTTTGTGATCGGGCACGAAGTCGGGCACATCGCCGCCGGACACACCTCTTTCTGGCGGCAGTTCGGCATCTCCGTGGCCAACGTCGTGCCCGGCGTGGGCAGCACCCTGAGTCGGGCCCAGGAGTACACCGCCGACAACCACGGCCACACGTTCTGCTCCGAGGGCAGACACGGTCTGCGGGTGCTGGCCGCCGGCAAGTATCTGTACCCACAAGTGGACTTCCGTGACATCGCCGAGCGGGCCCGCACCGACACGGGTTTCTTCGTGCTGTTGGTCAACCTCTTCTCCAGCCACCCGATCAACACGTTCCGATTCGCGGCGCTGGATAACCGTTCCCGCCCCGGCCGGGTCCTGTGACCGGCCACAGCACCGTCGTGGTTGCTTGTGACATGTTCCACGATCGTTCGATGAGGGGGCCGATCACGGGGGCTCCCTTTTCTCAGTACGGCATTTCGGGCCTACCATTGCCCCGTGCCATGGTCGGAGACACTTCCTCAAGTCAGTCTCGCCGGGACCCTGTTGACGGTCTTGCTGCTCTTTTTCGCGGCGTTCGGCGAACCCATCCTCGGCCGGCGGGCGTATGCCTGGCTGGCTCGTAGTCGCGACGGTGACGCGCGGGCTCTGTCACTGCTGTATGCGGTGACGATGGCGATCCACGTCCTGTGGGGTCTGCTCGTCCTGGTCGTGCTCATGACCTCCTCGGGGTTGGTCGTCACGGACCTGGGTCTGCGAGCCCCGCATGCCTTCGGGCCCGTCATCGGCGGTGCGATCGGTGGGGTCATCGCCCTCGCCGCCATGTGGGTGCTCGTCAACGGACTGCCCAGCCGTGACCGTCTTCCCCTGCCGAAGAAATTCTCGCCAAGGCCCTCCGAAAGCATGCGCAGGGGTACCGGGCATCGTGGTCGCAGGGCGGCGAACCAACCCATGAAGCTGCCCGAACCCGGACGCGGGGCGGACCTGCTCCATCCCCGGACCGGGATCGAACGGGCCATGGCAGCGGGTGCGGCGGTCACCGGAGGCCTGTTCGGTGAACTCCTGTACCGGGGACTGTTCATCGTGCTGATCATCGGCCTGGGAGCGCCCTTGTGGATCGCGGCGGTGCTCTCGGTGCTGCTCTTTGCGATCGCGCAGACCTACCAGGGCTGGTGGGGGGTGGCCAACGGTGTGCTCACCGGGACGCTCTTCACGGTCCTGTACCTGGGTACCGGGAGTCTGTGGGTGCCCATCCTGGCGCACGTGGCACTGAACTTGCGGTCGCTGGTCTTTCCACCCGCGTCCACCGCCCCGAAGACGGGGTACGGACGTGAGTACCACCACCAGGACGGCCACGACGAGGCCTACGACGAGACCTTCGACGAGTACGACGATCTCGATGAGTACGACCAGGCCCACGACGACGGGTACGGGGAGCACCACGACGACCGTGGTGACGGTGGCCCCCATGATCATCGGCACACCAGGGTCGTCGACCACAACGATGGACACGGCGGTGGACACGGCGAGGACCCCCCGATCGATCCAGGCCCCGGAGGACGGCCCTACGACGACACATGGATTTGAGGGTCTTGCCGGAGAGGGGAGCCACCCCGTCGCCCACGACGAGCAGCATCCACCGAACACGCCCTGCCACGTCGACACCCGGGGGCCGGGCCCTGAGGCCCAGGACCGATCGGGCACGATGGTCCGGTGTTCGATGCACTTGACCAACCACGTCGACGGACCCGAAAGACCCACCATCGGCTGACCACCTCCGACGGTGTCGAGATCGACGCGATGCTGCTTCGCCGTGCCGAGCCTCGGACCACGGCGGTCGTGCTCGCCAACGGGTTCACCGGTTCCCACCGCAATCCCCACACGAGGGCGATCGCCGAGGCCATGCTCCCGCTGGGGGATGTGCTGACCTTCGACTTCCGTGGACATCACCGCTCCGGTGGGCTCAGTACCGTCGGCAACGCCGAGATCCACGACCTGGAGGCGGCGGTCAGGCACCTGCGCCGGCTCGGTCACACATCCGTGGCCGTGGTCGGTTTCTCCATGGGTGCCGCAGTGGCCGTTCGGCACGCCGCCATCTTCGGCGGGGTGGAGGCGGTCGTGGCGGTGAGCGGGCCCAGCCGCTGGTATTACCAGGGAACTCGTCGGATGCGCATGCTCCACCTGGGGATCGGCCGTTCGTTCGGCAGGTTCTTCCTGCGGGCCTTTCGCAAGGTTCGGGTCATCGACCAGGACTGGGATCCCCGTCCCGCCGAACCGCGGGAGATCGCCGGGGACATCGCACCGACCCCGCTCCTGGTGGTCCACGGGGAGGCCGACGACTACTTCCCGACCTGGCACGCCACCGATGTCCACGACGCGGCACAAGAGCCCCGTGAACTGTGGATCGTCCCGGGCATGGGGCACGCCGAGCGGGCCGTCGGTCCGGACCTGACGGTGCGGATCCGGGCCTGGCTGGCCGACCACCTGGCGCACCGGGTCGAAAAGAACCAGGATGATACGGACACTTCGACAGGTCACCAGGACTCGGTTAGAAAGAGAGGATGACCCGATCTTTTTCTTCCCAGGGGGGCGTTGTCTCCGACGTGCGTGAGCTGCCCGGCTTGCGGGGCCGCGGCTTCGCTCTTCTCATCGGTGCCACGGCGATCGGTCTGTGTGGGTTCGCCGCTGTGCTTCCCCTGGTGCCTTTGTGGGCGGCCAGGGGTGGGGCGGACGAATTCGGCGCGGGCGCCACCACCGCGGTGTTCATGCTCACAACGGTCCTCGCCCAACTGGGTATGCCCTGGCTGTTGGACCGAGGTGCCTACCGGTGGTCGTTCC
>DXDP01000151.1 GCA_019115445.1 Candidatus Nocardiopsis merdipullorum | reverse complement strand
ATGCGGCGCCGTTTCTCCGCGGAGGTGGAGCAGGCCCGTAAGGTGAGCGGTTTTTGCGTCGCGGCGATCGTCGACGCCGATCCGGAGGCGGCCGAGCCGTGGATCGCCACGGAGTACATCGAGGGCCCCACACTCCAGAGTGCTGTTGGGACCGACGGCCCGCGTGAGGGAGCCGAGTTGCAGCGCCTGGCTGTGTCCACGGCCACTGCGTTGGCCGCCATTCATGCAGCGGGTGTGGTGCACCGTGATCTGAAGCCGGACAACATCATGTTGGCTGCGGATGGGCCGAGGGTGATCGATTTCGGGATCGCGCGTGCGGTGGAGTCGACGTCGGTGACGGCCAGTGGTGTGATCGGCACGATCGGGTACATGGCGCCGGAGCAGTTGGAGGGCACACGGTTGTCCTCTGCGGTGGACATCTTCGCGTGGAGTTCGGTGATGGTGTTCGCCGCCACGGGTCAGGAGGCCTTTCCGGGGCCCACACAGGCCGCACGCATCGCCCGAGTACTCTCCGGCAGACCCGTGCTGGACGGGGTGCCCGCGCCCCTGGACGAGACGATCCGTGCGTGCCTCGCCCCTACCCCCGAGGCCCGGCCGGAGGCCCGAGCCCTGCTCGAGCACCTGGTCACCGGACAACCCCTCGAGGCCGTGGCTCCCGGTCCGCCGGTCCCGCCCACCCGGATCGAGGGCATACCGGTCACTCGTACCCACACCCGGCTGGTTCCCGCAGAGGAACGCGCGGACGCAGAGCTCCGAGAGCCCGGCTCACCAGAGGAGTCCGGGGAGCATGTCACGCCTGCGCCTTCACCGGTCACCGAAGGCGCCTACGCAACGCCACGCCCTGCCCCTTCCTCGGGAAACACCCCGCCCTACCATTTCGCGGGTGTGCGCTTCACCCGGTTGGACACCCTGGTCGCTGCCCTGCAGAAGCACTGGTCACAGGCGGTCCGGATCTTGGGTGACCCGGTCGAACTGGCGGCACTGGGAGAGTGGATCATGCACGATCTCGGTGACACCCAGGTGGACCGTTCCCTGTTCCGACGGAAGATCAGCGACACCAATCTCGCGCTGGCCACTCTGATTTCCCAGGCCCGCCCCGATCTGCCGCCGATCTTTCGGGGACATGACTGTTCCGTGGCCGGGTTGAGTGAGTTGTTCGCCGACCCACGACCGATCCTTTCCGGAGATCCCCGGGCCAACGAACTCGGCCTGCTCGCCCGTCCCGATGTACTGCGTGTCATGGCTGAGCACGACGGCCCGGACCGTGACCGGCTTCGGCAGCTCGCACACGACCTGGACGAGGCCGAACGTGTCGGCGCCGCCTTCCACCGGGAACTTGCTCAAGGGCTGAGTGGCTGGCGTGGTACCCACAATCACGTCGACCCGGCCGTGGTGTTGGTCTTCCTGCTCCACCCCGGGCGGATCCGGGAGCCCGACTCGGGAAACCGTCCCGAGGTGGCCGATTGGACCACGATCCTCTGGACCCGAGTGGAGTCGGCCACCGGCGTGGCCCGCACCGGGTACGCGGCCGCGGTCTACGGGGCCCTACGGACCGTCAACACGCTGGCCCGCCAGCGCAGTGAATGGGAACGCCGACGTGACCGGTTGCACCGGGACCAGCAAGAGCTGCGGACGCAGATGAGTGCCCAGAGCCAGTACCTCACGAGCAAACTCGGGCTCGGGTGTGGGACCGGCTTCTGCCTGTGCATCGGTCTTGTCCTGTTCATGTTCGGGACCGCCGAGATGTTCGGGCTTCTCATCACCGGCGTCGTTCTTCTCCTCCTCGGTGTCGCCTGCGCACTTGGTCTGGTGGCCGTGTCGGTCCAGCAGTCCAACCGGCAGGGTGACAGCCGTACCCGTGCCCACAGTGCCCAGCAGTACTACGACCTGCCCAAGATATGGCCGACCCTGGACAGCGGGATCCAGATGATCCACGAGGATCTACGGCGCGCCGAGCAGATCTGTGCAAGGACCGAGCGGCCATGAGGAAGCAGGACACCAACGCTCAAGGGTTGGCGATGAGGAGGTCGGCCCGGTCCCCGGGGCGGTGCAGCGCGTAGAACTCCTCCTCCTGAAGGGCCCAGGAACGTCGGTGGGGCGCGTACAACTCCGCGTCCTCGCGCAGGTCGAGGCGGTGTGTGCGTACCGATTCCGGGGCGTACACCCACACCAGGAGGTCGAGCAGGGACGAGGTCGCGCCCGAGCCACATCCTTCCACGATCAAGGTCCCACCCTCCTGCGGGTCCTCGGGCAGGTGTGTCCACGTCGGGGCGAAGTGGCTCTGCCCCCAGTCGTAACGCCGCCAGGCGGGCCGTTCCCCACGGGCCAGGGGTGCAAGTACCCAGTCGTGGAGCAGATCCGCCGAGGCGGCCAGTCCTTCCCACCCCGGGTAGAGGTCCTCCATCGACAGGAGTTGGACCGGGGTGTCACGTGTGGCCAACACCTGGCGTGCCTGCAAGGCCACGGTGCTCTTGCCCGAGCCGGAACGTCCCTCCAAGGCCACGACCCGGACCCGGGAGTGGCGCCGCGGGGCGGCCAGGATCACGTCGGCGACCTGTTCCTGCCAACCCGGTCGGTCCGTTCGTACGTGCATCGGTGTACCTCTTGACCTGCTGGTCTGCTTTCGAAGGTTTTCGGGCTCGAAGTACCCGAGGGTGAACCGACAAGGAGCGGAGTGCCGGGAAAACACCTCCGGGTACCGACGGCAAGCCTGAGGGGAGCCTGTTTCCCCTTGTGTTCAGGGCTTGTACTATTCCTCGCAACAGCATGGGAGTTCCACCACAGCACAAGTCGAAGGGGTACGTGGTGACCGGGAGTGACGCGACCCCTGGGTCGCAGTCGGCATTGCGTCAGGCCAACGAGAGTCGCATCGTCGAGGTCTTGCGGCGAGAGGGCACTCGTACCCAGGCGGAACTGGCAAGAGCCACCGGTCTTTCGGCCGCCAGCGTCTCGAACATCGTGCGTGGACTGCGCACAGCGGGCACCGTCTCGGTCAAGAACACCTCCTCCAACGGTCGCAGGGCCCGGGCCGTCACCCTGCTACGCCCACCCGGGACGGTCGTGGCCGTGGATTTCACCGCCGAACAGATCCGTGTGGCGGTCGGTGACAGCGAGGGGAAGATGCTCGCCCGACAGGGTATTGCCTACGACGTGGCGGCCGATCCCGATCGTGCCGTGCGTCGAGCTGTCTGGTTGACCGAGACCGTGCTGTTCGGAGCCCGGATCGACCTGGGCACGGTCTCGTCCGTGGTGGCCTCGGTACCGGGACCGGTCGATCCCGACAGCGGTGAGGTCGGCGGTATCTCCTCCGTGCCGCTCTGGACGGGTTTTCGGCCCGCAAAAGAAATGGAGAAGCGCCTGGGGCTGCCCGTGCGGGCGGAGAACGACGCCAACCTCGCGGTCCTGGCAGAACAGGAGCGTGGCACGGCTCGGGGTGCCGAGCACGTCATCCATCTGCTGTTGAGCGAGGGGGTGGGCGCAGGGCTGCTTGTCTCGGGCACTCTCTTCCGCGGGATCGGAGGTACGGCGGGGGAGGTCGGCCACATCGGCTTGGATCCGCGGGGCCAGGTGTGTCGTTGTGGGAACCGGGGGTGCCTGGAGACCTTCGTCGGTACTTCGTACCTGTTGAGCATGCTTCCTCGCAACAACGGTCTGGGCAGGGAACCGGATCGGGCGAATCTGTCGGATCTGCTCTTGGCCGCCGAGGAGGGGGACCCCGGAAGCCGTCGGATCATCTCCGAGGCGGGGCAGGCCCTGGGAGAGGGTGTGGCGATCATGGCCAATCTCTTCAACCCCGAACGGGTCGTGGTCGGTGGTGAGCTGGCCGGAGCCGGTGATCTGCTGTTTGCACCGATGCGAAGTGCGATGGAACTGGGCACTTTGGGCAGTGCGGTGGAGCGGATGGAGCTGGGGGCGAGCAGCCTGGGCGCGGACGCCTCGCTCTACGGGGCGTTGCGGATGGCCGCGGATCTTCCCGCGTAGAGCGGCTGGAGTGGGCCGGGCAGGACGCGAAACGCTGTGTCTGCTCGAAAAGCGTCCCTTAAGAGCTTGAAGGCAAGATCTGTGATCCTACGGTTATGTCTTCAGGAGTTGACGGCAACGCGGTCTCGGGTTTGACTGCACAGCACCATCACGAGTGGCGCCGCTCACCTGACCCATGAAAGAGGCCGGAGTTGAACAGACCACGCTCACCCGAACGCAACACCTTGTGGAAGAGGCTGGCCGCCACCACAGCGGTGCTGACTCTCACGATCACCGGCTGTGCCGCGATCACCTCCGGCGGAGGAGACGCCGAAGGGGAGGAGCACACCCTCGAGGAGGGTTTCCACGTCGGACTGCTCCTGCCGGACCTGTACATGGAACGCTACGAGTCCTTCGACCGGCCCTACTTCGAGTCCGCACTCGAAGATCTCTGCCCCAACTGTGAGTTCTCCTACGCCAACGCCGACGGTGAGGTCGACGAGCAGCAGACACAGGCCCAGGCGATGCTCACCGACGGTGTCGACGTCCTTGTCCTGGACGCCGTCGACGCCGAGGCCGCCGCCGGCTCGGTCAACCAGGCCAAGAGTCAGGGCGTACCCGTGGTCGCCTACGATCGCCTCGCCGAGGGAGGCGTCGATGTCTACGTCTCCTTCGACAACCACCGGGTCGGCCAGGTCCAGGGCGAGTCGCTGCTCGAGGCCATCGAGCAGGAGGGCACCACGGGCGAGGGCCAGATCGTGATGCTCAACGGTTCCCCCACAGACCCCAACGCGGCCGACTTCAAGGCCGGCGCCCACGAGATCCTCGACGACCAGGTCGAGATCGGCCAGGAGTACGACACCCCGGACTGGTCGCCCGAGGAAGCAACGACTCAGATGGAGGCAGCGATCACCGCCCTCGGTGCGGACGAGATCGTCGGTGTCCTGGCCGCCAACGACGGCATGGCCTCCGGTGCCGTGGCCGCACTCCGCAGCGCCGGTGTCGGACTCGAGGATCTGCCTCCCATCACCGGACAGGACGCCGAGCTGGCCGGTGTCCAGCGCATCATCGCAGGTGAGCAGTACATGACCGTCTACAAGGCGATCAAGCCCGAGGCAGAGTTGGCCGCAGAGATGGTCGTGGCACTGGCCACCGGTGAGGACCTGGACACAAGCGATCACGCCGTCACCGAGATGGAGGACGCCGCCGGGGAGAGCGTCGACGCGGTCCTGCTCGAACCCACCGCGGTGACTCTGGACAACATCGGCGACACGGTCCTTTCCGACGGTTACCACACCATCGAGGACATCTGTACCGAAGACTACGTCGACACCGAGTTCTGCCAGGAAGCCGAATAAGAGCGAACCCGGTCGCGGTTTTCGAGGGCGGGGCGGGACGCACCCACGAACGTGCGTCCCGCCCACGGAAACCGGAAGGAAGAAAGAAGACATCAGCTCATGAGCACACCTGTCCTGGAACTGTCCGGGATCTCCAAGACCTTCGGGGCCGTGCGCGCCCTCGACGAGGTCGACCTTCGTGTGGAGGAGGGCGAGGTCGTCGCGCTCCTCGGTGACAACGGTGCCGGAAAGTCCACCTTGGTCAAGGTGATCTCCGGGGCACACGCCGCCGACAACGGCGGTGTCATCGCCTGGGACGGCAAGCCGGTCGACATCACAAACCCCGCAGACGCACAGCGCCTGGGTATCGCCACCATCTACCAGGACCTCGCCCTTTGCGACAACCTCGACATCGTCGGGAACCTCTTCCTCGGTAACGAGAAGCTCCACTTCCCCGGCACCTTGGACGAGGTCGAGATGGAACGCCGCGCCTGGGAACTCCTGTCCTCCCTCTCGGTCGACATCCCCGACCTGCGTGTGCCGGTGGCGTCGCTGTCCGGTGGACAGCGGCAGATCATCGCGATCGCACGTTCCCTGCTCGGCCGACCACGCGTGGTCATGCTGGACGAGCCCACCGCAGCACTCGGGGTGGCCCAGACCGCACAGGTTCTCGACCTCATCGAGAAGCTGCGTGACCAGGGCCTTGGCATCGTCCTGATCAGTCACAACATGGCTGATGTCCGCGCGGTCGCCGACCGTGCCGTGGTGTTGCGCCTGGGACGCAACGGAGGAAACTTCTCGATCGCCGAGACCGCTTACGAGGAAATCGTGGCGGCCATCACCGGGGCCGCCGACAACCCGGTGACCCGACGCTCCGAGCGGGGCCAAAAGCCCTCCAGGACGGAGGAAAAGCAATGAGCAGGCAGACACCGGTCGCCGAGAAGGCTCAACAAGACACGGCCGATCCGAGTGGTCCCCGCCGTGACCCACGGCTGCTGTCGGTGGCCGCCTCACCCCGCGGATGGTGGCACGCGATCAAGCGCAACATCCGTTCCGGTGAGCTCGGAGCGGCCCCGGTCGTCATCGGCCTCCTTCTGATCGCGATCGTCTTCCAAACACTCAACGACCGTTTCCTGTCCCCGCAGAACCTGTCCAATCTGACCGTGCAGATCGCGGCCATCGGGCTGATGACCACCGGGGTCATCATGGTGCTGCTCCTCGGGGAGATCGACCTGTCCATCGGATCGGTGGCCGGCCTGGCCGCGGGGGTCCTCGCCGTGACGGTGATGCGCCACGGCTGGCCCGAATGGGCAGGCATCACCATGGCCCTGGGCGTGGGACTGTTCGTGGGTTTGTTCCACGGCTACGTCTTCGCCAGGATCGGGGTGCCCGCGTTCGTGGTGACACTGGCCGGCCTCCTGGGTTGGCAGGGGTTGCACCTGTGGGTCATGAGCCCGGACGGCACCATCAACACCCGCTCCGACGGCATCATCGCAGCTTTGACCCAGACCTACTTCGTGACGTGGATCGGGTGGTGCGTCGTCGCCCTGGTCCTGGTGTTCTACCTGGTCTCGGTCCTGACCGTGGAACGCAAGCGAAGCCTGTCCGGCCTGCCCCACAAACCACTCCCGGAGATCCTGCTCCGGGCGGGGCTTTTGATGGTGCCGCTGGTGGTGGGCGTGTGGGTGCTCAACCAGTACAAGGGG
This sequence comes from Candidatus Nocardiopsis merdipullorum, assembly GCA_019115445.1. Lineage (GTDB taxonomy): Bacteria > Actinomycetota > Actinomycetes > Streptosporangiales > Streptosporangiaceae > Nocardiopsis > Nocardiopsis merdipullorum. The sequence goes on along the minus strand of DXDP01000151.1, from coordinate 2,110 downwards.
TTGCCCCTGGCCTTCCTGGTGTTCGTCGGGGCCGTGGTGATCCTGGACCTGGTGCTGCGCAAGACCCGCTACGGGCGCATGGTCTATGCAGTGGGTGGTAACGCCGAGGCCGCACGCCGGGCGGGTATCAACATCGTCGCGATCCGCATCTCGGTGTTCGGGATCGCCTCCACCCTTGCCGCCCTGGGTGGGGTCATGCTGGTGTCCCGCAACATCGCGGCAAGTACGACCACGGGCGGCGGGTCCGAGCTCATGATGGCGATCGCCGCAGCGGTCATCGGAGGCACCAGCCTGTTCGGTGGACGGGGCAACGCCTACTCCGCCCTTCTGGGTGGTCTGGTCCTGGGGGCCATCACCTCCGGACTGTTGCTGCTGCCCGGCATCGACACCTCGGTGCGTTTCATGATCACCGCAGCGGTGCTGCTGGTGGCGGTCATCATCGACGCCATGTCCCGGCGGGGACGCAAGACCCATGCCAGAGGGGGCGCCTGAATCTCCCCATGACCGGGTCCCGGGTGGGGTGCGCCCCCCGGGACCCTTGAGTGTGAGTTGCATCCCTTGTTTCCGGGGGCACCTGCCGCCCCGAGAAGACGCAGGTCCTGGTCTGACAGGGGCCAAGGTCCCAGGTTCCGGGGGCGCCGACGAAGAGTGTTCCGGTGCTGCTAGTTTCACCGCGAGAACCACCTACCTCGACGAGGGACACACACCGTGTGTGCCCTCGATTCGTCGTGTCCTACAGGACACCAGGAGAGAACCCACATGCGTAAGATTCTCGTCGTCGGAGCGGGCCAGTCCGGTCTCCAACTCGCGATCGGCCTGCTGGCCGAGGGCTACGACGTGACACTCGTCTCCCCTGCTGGGCCCGAGGAGGTCCGAGCAGGTCGGGTCAGATCCACCCAGTGCCTCTTCGGTCCCGCACTGCGCAGGGAACGTCGCCACGGACTGGCGCTCTGGGACGAGGAGGCGCCCTTGATCGAGGGTGTGGCCGTGCACGTGGCGGATCCGTTCGGTTCTCCCCAACCCGATGTCTCCTGGGTCGGACATCTGGAGGAGCCTGCCCAGTCGGTCGACCAGCGCGTGAAGATGTCGACCTGGATGCAGTTGTTCACCCAAAGCGGTGGCACCTTGGTGCGCCACCGTGTCGAAGTCGCAGACCTGGAACGCATCGGTCCTCGGTATGACCTTGTCGTGATCGCAGCAGGGCACAGCGGGCTGTCGGAGATCTTTGCCAGGAACGAGCAACGCTCCTCCCACCGTGGCCCGCAACGCTCGTTGACCTTGGCCTACCTCACCGATGTTCCGGAAAACCCTCGAGGAAGAGTCCTGGACCGCACCTCCCTCACGGGCGCCGGTGAGATCTTCACCCTGCCGACCCATGCGTCGATCGGGCCCTGTCACGCGCTCTTGGTGGAGGCCGTGCCCGACGGCCCCATGGAGGTGAGGACGGGGCCGGAAGCCTCGAGCGAGGAGGTACTTGCCGGGTTGCTGGACGTACTGCGCAGGCACGTTCCATGGGAGTACGAACGTTTCGCCGATGCACGTCCGATCGACCCCACGGCGACGCTCCAGGGCGCCTACAACCCCGTGGTACGCGAGCCGGTGGCCCGCCTGGACAACGGCACCCTCGTCCTGGGAATGGCCGACACAGTGGTGGCCAACGACCCCATCACGGCCCAAGGGGCGAACATGGCCTCCTTGTGCGCGGAAATCTACCGACGGGCCGTCGTCGACCACGGTGGACTGCCCTTCGACGAACGTTTCATGCGCTCGACCTTTGCCTCCTACTGGTGGCACGCACGACAGGTCACCGCCTGGAGCAAAGTATTGCTCACCGGTCCGCCCCACGTGTGGGATCTGTACCGGCTCGCCGAACAACACCAGGAGACGGCGGATCGGTTCGCCAACTCCTTCAGTGACCCCACCGAGCTGATCGACTGGTTCCTGCACCCCGAACGGGCGATGCAGTACATCGACGATGTTCGCCGCAAGGCCTCTTCCAAGGTGGAACAACTGGCTCTTTGAGCGTGTGTCCCGCACTCGACGTCCACGATCGCCGAGGTCGGGAAGCAACGTGAGTTCCGATGCTCTTCGACTTCGTGCGCCCCGGAGA
>DXDP01000150.1 GCA_019115445.1 Candidatus Nocardiopsis merdipullorum | reverse complement strand
CCGGTGAAGTCGCGCCACAGGTAGAGCACGACGAACTGCCACAGGAACACCCCGTAGGTGACCTTGGCGAAGAAGCGCATCACCCGATGCCGCATGAGGGCGTCCAACCAGGTCCCCTCACGCCAGGTGTCGATGTTGCGCAGGCTCGCAGGCTCCTCGGAGGCCGGAGGAGCCAGTGTGGCGGGGGCCACGACGAAGAAGGCGAAACCGACACTGGTCGTCGACGCGACGATGGAGATCCACAGGTTTCCGGGCTCGAAGAACCGTCCGCCGGCGGCGGGGGTGGCCGCCAGGGCGTAGAAGGCTGCGGCCACGAGCCAGCACAGGCCGGGATGGGCGGCGATGGTGCGGCAGAACTTGCGTACCGGTCCGTCCTGATCCTCCTCGCGCCAGGCCCACTCGGAGAGTACGGCCAAGGACATGCCGACCGCGAACATGCCCATGCACCGGGGGAGCCAGGAATGCATGTAGTCGCGGGGTTCCGGATAGTGCTGAGGGATCAGTGCCAGGAACGACAGCGCACAGATGACCACCAGGCCGATGATCAGCCTGCGGCCGCGCGCGTCGACCTCCTTGCCACGTTTTGCCCACAGATTCAACACCAGGGCGAAGAGGGGCAGCGAGAAGTAGAAGGCCACCTCCACGGACAGGCTCCACATCTGTCCCAGGCCGTACGGGCCGGGGCCGTCCCAGTGCGGATCGGTGTTGAAGGGAAAGCTCAGGGTGAGGACCTCGAACCAGTGTCGGATCGAGCCCATGTGTTCACCGGCCCACAACAGGAGCGCGATGACGGCCACGACCCAGTAGGTGGGAAAGATCCGCATGATCCGGCGCCACAGATAGACACGGGTACTGGGTCCCGGGGTGCCGTCGAGGGTCGCACGTGCCCAGGGGCGGTACAGCAGAACCGCCGAGAGCGCGAAGAAGAGAGGGACGGCGAGCTCGCCCGCGCTGAGGAGGGCACCGATCGGGCCGGGGGCAAGGGCATCACCGGTCTCGGTGGACACATGGACCACGAGCACCATGAGGCATGCGCCGGCCCGGATACCGTCGAGTACGTGGTGTCGACCGCTCACCTGAGGCAGAAGCGATGCCGGATCGCCGGTGCGAGGTTTCACATCGGCGGAAACGGGATCCTCGGCCGTGGAGGGAGTGGGCGCCATGGGTCTTCCTGAGTGGGAGGGGGAGGCGGACGGGTTCCAGTAGAACGTGTTATAAAAATTCAGACACGCCTGGTGACGTCATTCACTACTGGGCAGTACTCTACCTGGAAGCCAAAGCTGGTTCCCTTGTCCCGTTCCCCGAACCGATCCTGGAACCCCCTCGAACACGTTCCAGATCCGGACTCTTGTCACGCCCAGGAGGGCACATGCGCCGTACTGTCGCGATCGTTCTCATCGCGTTGGGAGTTTTCTGTCTCGCACTGGCTCCCATGATGCGCACGTGGATGGCGACCGCCCTGATGAAAACACCGATGGACTACTACAGTCAGCCGGTGGTCACGGGGCAGGCCGACTACTTCGACATCGAAGATGTGGAGCAGGTCGAGGACGCCACCGTAGAGGCGCACCTGACCATCCGTGCCGATGTGGCCTCCAGCAGTGACGATGTCGTCGTCTGGGACCAGTTCACCTGGATCAAGGACGCCGACACCGACTTCGGTATCTCCTCCACGAGCCGGCGCGCGGGCCACGACCGGGTCACCGGCGAGGCCGTCGACTGCTGTGACGGGATGATCGACGACGAGTCCGTCGTACAGAGCGGCCAGGCGTGGAAGTTCCCCTTCTTCACCGAAAAGCGCGACTACGAGTTCTTCGAGTCGACCATCCAGGAAGTCGCCCCGATGAGGTTCGACGGTGTCGAGACCATCGAAGGCGTCGAGGCCTACCGTTTCGTCCAGGAGATCGAGCCCACGGTCATCGACGAACAGACCGTGCCCCGTGATGTGGCCGGTCTGGACGGTGAGGGTGATGTGACCGGTGACGTGGAGTTCTCCATCACCCGGACCTACTGGATCGAACCGATCTCGGGATCGCCGATCAACGTCAGCGAGGATCAGCACCGTGCCGTCGTGGTCGACGACGAGGAAGTGTTGACCATGCTCAGCGGTGAGCTGCGCTACACCCCCGAGACGATCGACGCCTCCATCGAGAACACCGAGCAGGCCCGGCAGTTCCTGCCGCTGCTGCGCACCACGCTGCCGATCGTCGCGCTCGTGGCCGGTGTCGGCCTCATCGGGGTGGCGGTCGTCCTCCTGGTCACCGGCCGTACCGGAAGAGAACAGGGGTGAACCCCTGAAGGCCCGCCCCGCCGTCGGGATTCCTCCGCGGAGTTCCCCTACCGACGGCGGGGCATGTGGCATCACACGTCCTGGGAGGGGAGACGGATGAGGCCTTCGACGGCCGCACACACCACCCGGCCCGTTCTCGAGAACCGGCCCACGAGGACGGGCCGTCCCGGTTCGGGACCTCGGAACGCACTCATGGTCCCCCTCGTTCTGTGGCGGGCCTGCCGGCCACGCCAATGGTTGAAGAACCTGCTGGTGTTCGCCGCGCCCGCCACCGCCGGTGTTCTCTTCGACGTCTCCGTACTGTTCACGTGCCTGGCGGTCTTCGTACTGTTCTGTATGGCAGCGAGCGGTACCTATCTGCTCAACGACGTCCGGGACGTACACAGTGATCGGCAGCACGAACGCAAACGGCACCGCCCCGTCGCCTCCGGTGCCCTGCCCGTGCCAGTGGCCGTCACCTTCGGCGTCCTGTTCTGTCTGGCGGCCCCCTCGGCCGCCATGGCCCTGGGTGAACCCCTCCTGACCACGTTGGTCGGCGGGTACGTCCTGCTCACCCTGGCCTACACCTGGTACCTCAAGAACGTGGTGATCGGTGACCTGATCACGGTGGCGGGGTGCCACGTCGTGCGCGCGGCCGCCGGAGGTGTGGCGGTCGGGGTCCCCCTCACCTCATGGTTCGTCCTGGTGGTCTCCCTGGCCGCACTGTTGGTGGTGGTGGGCAAGAGGGAGGCCGAACTACGAGCCGGAGGGGAAGAAGCCGTCCCGGTACGCGCGACCCTGTGGGCCTACACACCCTCCTACCTGGCTCAGACCCGTAGCATGGTGTCGGCGGCCATGATCGTCACCTACTGCCTGTGGGCCCTGGACGGTGACGCACCGCACTCGGCCTTCCACGCAGCCAGTATCGTTCCCTTCGTCATGTTCGTCCTGCGTTACAACCTGCTCGTGGACCGAGGGATGGGTGAGGAACCGGAGGAACTCGCCTTGCGTGATCGTCCCCTGCAGGGCATCCTTGTCGCCCTTGTGGCCCTCATCGGATTGGGGATCCATCTGTGACCGTGCTTCTCCACGGCTGGGGCAACACCGCCCCCAGCGCGGCGCACGTGGTACGCCCTCGTGACGCGGAAGAGGTCGCCGCGAGCCTGGCCGACGCGGGTCCCCGGGGCGCGTTGCCCCGAGGGTTGGGGCGCTCCTACGGAGATGCCGCACAGGACGCCGGTGGCCTGGTCCTGGACTGCACGGGGCTCACGGGTGCCGTGCGTTTCGACCCGCTGCGGGGCGAGGTGACCGCACCGGCGGGGACCTCACTGGGAGACCTCATCGCGCACCTGCTGCCGCACGGTGCCTTCCTGCCCGTCACCCCCGGGACCCAACACGTGACCCTGGGCGGGGCGATCGCCGCCGACGTGCACGGCAAGAACCACCACGTCGACTCCTCCCTGGGAGCGCACGTGCGCTCCCTGACCCTGATCACCCCGGACGGATCGACCCACCGACTCGACCCCGAACACGAAGACCCCGAGCTGTTCTGGGCGACCGTCGGGGGGATGGGACTGACCGGGGTCATCATCGATGCCACTCTCACCACGATCCCCGTCGAATCGGCCCACGTACGCGTGGACACCGATCGCACCACCGACCTGGACACGACCCTGGAACTGCTGGCCCCTGGCTCGGAAGATCGGTACTCGGTGGCCTGGGTGGACCTGCTCCACCGGGGACGTGCCGTCGTCACCCGTGGGGAGCACGCCCGCGTCCGTGACCTGCCGGTGGCGCGACGAGGCGACCCCTTGCGGGGCGCGGGCCCGGGCACGACCCTGACCGTTCCCCTCACCGCGCCGCGCGGTCTGTTCAACCGGTGGACCATGACCGCGTTCAACCACGCCTACTACCATCGAGCACCCAAGCGCAGGCGTGACGAGACGCAACCGCTGTCGACCTTCTTCCACCCCTTGGACGCCGTCGGGAACTGGAACCGTGCCTACGGTCCCGCGGGGGCCGTCCAGTACCAGTGCGTCCTGCCACTGGGGGAGGAGGAAACCCTCCACCGGATCACCGCGGACCTGTCCGGTGTACCGACCTTCCTGGGGGTCCTCAAACGGATGGGAAGATCCACCCCCGCGCCGCTGTCCTTTCCCCGACCCGGCTGGACGCTCGCGGTCGATCTTCCCGCGGATCTGCCCGGGCTGGGACGCCTGCTCACCCGTTGCGACGAGCGGGTGCTGGAGGCCGGTGGACGCCTGTACCTGGCCAAGGACAGCAGGGCCGCCGCAGGCACCGTTCACGCCATGTACCCCGACCTGAGGGCCTGGCGTCGGGTCCGCGAACGTGTTGATCCGAAGGGCGTCCTCGTGTCCGACCTGGCTCGACGCCTCGAACTCCTTTGACCACCTTCTTCGACCATCGTCTTTTTCGGGAACCACCATGCGTAACTCTGTCGGTGCAGTACAGACCGTCCTCCTGCTGGGTGGGCGCAGTGAACTCGGCCTGGCCGTCGTGGAACGTCTGGTCCGTGAGGGCGCCCGCAGGGTGGTGCTGGCCGCGCGTGGGGGCGCCAAGATCCCCGAAGCGCTCACCGGGGCGGGGGTCGAGACGTATTCGCTGGAGTTCGACGCCACGCTTCCCAAGACCCACGCGGAGCTGGTGAAGCAGGCGGTGGAGCTGGTCGGTGACCTCGACGTGGTCGTGGACGCCTTCGGGGTCCTGGGTGATCAGACCACATATGAGACGGACCCGGTCCTGGCCGCACACGACGCCTCGATCAACTACACCGGTCACGTGTCGGTGGGCCTGGCCGTGGCCGCCCGTCTTCGCAGGCAGGGGCACGGGACACTCGTGGTGCTCTCGTCCGTGGCGGGGGTACGCACCCGTCGGGCGAACTTCGTGTACGGCTCGGCCAAGGCGGGTCTGGACGGTTTCGCCCAGGGTCTGGCCGACGCCCTGCACGGAAGCGGTGCGCGAGTCCTCGTGGTGCGCCCCGGCCACGTACCCACGCAGATGTCGGCCCACCTACCTCCCGCACCGTTCCCGGCGACCCCGGCCCAGGTCGCGGACGCCGTCACCCGCGGGCTGAGGACGGGCGCCACCACCGTGTGGGCGCCACCCGTCCTGAGGCCACTGTTTGCGGCCCTGCGGGCCCTTCCACGCCCGCTGTGGCGCCGCATGGGTCGCCAGAGGCGCCCCGTGGCGCACCAGGTCACTTCTGCGCGCCGCCGCTGAGGGAATCCTCGGGGTCGAGGGTGTGGCCGGGGGCTGCGACACGTCCACCGGTCTGGGGGAGTTCCTCGGTGAGCATGCCGTGCGGCACCGGGCAGCCCTTGGGGAAGGTGCCGATCCGGCTGGGTGAATAGCCGTCGGGGTAGCTGACGATGTTGGGGTTGTCGCGGGCCCAGCTCGGTTCCTCGCGGGGCGGCATCCGGCGCACGATCTTCGCGCGCAGCTTCAGGGCCCCGGAACTGAGCTTGCGCCAGATGCGGGACGGTTCGGGGTAGTCGAAAGCCTTGATGAGACGGTCGTCGAGAAGAGCCTTGGTGAAGGGGCGCACCAGGGGACGCTGCCACGACGGGTAGAAGCTCACCATCAGCTCGAGGGTGGCGTCGGAGACCGCGCGTCCCCCCTCGGTGAAGGCGAAGTGCTCGAGCTCGTAGGAGTCGAACAGTTCGTAGAACTCGGCGTAGGTCTGGGGGATGTGCTTGATCGCCATGTGTTTGCCGAGCTTACGGTAGTAGTTCGTGTTCGCCGCGATCTCGTGTTCGCTCAGTCGACGCCAGCCGTAACCGTAGTCGTTGAGCCATACCACGGGCATCACGACGAACGTGCTGAGCACGTACAGGTAGTCCTCGTTGGAGATGTCGTAGGAGCGGTGCATCTGGTTCATTCGGCGCAGGGCCGCACGGCCGCGTCCCGGCCCGAAACCGTGTTCCATGATGTCGTTGAGGACCAATGCGGTGTCGTCGTACCGGCGCTGGGTGCGTTCGGTGAACTCGTGGGTGTCCGCGAGGAGCTCGCCGACGCTGGGCACGGCGTAGGTACGGTACAACGCCAATCCCAAGGCCTGAGTCATGTCCCAGGGGAACTCCTGGGTGGTGAGGATGCGTGTGATCTCCTCACAGTCGTCCTCGGCGTCCAATGTGTGGATTCGGTCGCGCAACTCGAACCGCTTCATGAAGAAAAGCTCCAGTCACCTTCGTGCCGGCCCGGCGAGACGGGGCCATGGTCTGCGGGGGATGTGAGTGTCCTTGGTCATGACGCTTCACGGGGCGCACTTTACCCGGAAGGCCTTCATGTACAGAAGGTGAGAACGGAGTGGGTTTGTCGCGGAGCACAAACGTGACCCGAACGCAATAAGGACCCGGGAGGAAAAATCGTCCCGGGTCCGTTCGGTCGCATCATGCGGCCATCTGCTCGGCCACCCGGTTGACCAAGGACAGGAGCACGTTCTTGGAGGACTCCCTCTCACGCGCGTCGGCCAGCACGATGGGTACCGCCGGGTCGATGCTGAGGGCGCTGCGCACCTCCTCGGCCTCGTAACGGTGTGCACCTTCGAAACAGTTCACCGCGACCACGAACGGCACGCCGCGCCGCTCGAAGAAGTCCACGGAGGCGAAGCAGGTCTCCAGTCGACGCGTGTCGGCGATCACGATCGCGCCGAGGGCGCCCTGGGACAGTTCCTCCCACATGAACCAGAAACGTTCCTGTCCCGGGGTGCCGAACAGGTACAGAACGAGACTGTCGCTGATCGTGATACGGCCGAAGTCGAGCGCCACCGTGGTGGTCGACTTGGCTTCGACCCCGGACAGGTCGTCGACCCCGTAGCTGGCCTCGGTCATCACCTCTTCGGTGCTCAAGGGTGCGATTTCGCTGACCGAGCCCACCATGGTGGTCTTACCGGCCCCGAAGCCACCCGCGATGAGGATCTTCAGGGCGGAAGGGACGGTGGAGCGATCTTCGGTTTCAGAGTCGGTGGATGCCATCGAGAACCGCCTGGAGTACGTCCCGGCTGACCGGGCTCTGGGCTTTGTAGGGGGCACGGGCCAGGGCGAGCCCGCGGTTGAGGAGGTCGCTGAGCAAGGTCTTGACGACGGCGACCGGGATGTCCAGGTGGGCGGACACCTCGGCCACCGACTGGGGGCGTCGGCACAGCTCGAGGATGCGGATCTGTTCCGGTTCGAGTTCCATCTCGTCCACCTCGGCACGTTTGGCCGCGATGACGACGCTGATCATGTCCAGCTTGACCGTGTCCGCGTGATCACGGCCCTGCGCGATCACGTAGGGACGGACGAGCGGGCCTGCGTCCTGAGGATCCGGCAGGTCGGTGTGGTCCTTCCCGTATCCACCGACGGCTTCCCGGTGCGGGACACCATGCGGTGTGTCGCCAGGACCGTACTCGTGGTGTGCTTGCATGGAATCCCCTATCGAGTGGCTTCCCCGGTGGCGTTCTCGTGCCTGGGAGCGGCGTCGAGGTAACGGCCCACCTGGTCGACCAGAACATTCATCTCGTAGGCGATGAGGCCGACGTCGGCGCTTTCCGCTGCCAGGACCGCCAGACACGCACCGCGGCCGGCGCCGGTGACGAACAAGTAGGCGTTTTCCATCTCGACCACGGTCTGCAGCACCTCACCGCCACCGAAGTGGCGTCCTGTACCGCGGGCCAGACTCTGAAAGGCCGAGGCAACCGCGGACAGGTGTTCGGCATCCTCTTTTCCCAAGTCGTGGGAGCGGCCGATGAGCAGGCCGTCCGCGGACAGGACGATGGCGTGCCGTGAGCCGACGGCCCGGTCGAGCAGTTCGTCCAGCAGCCAGTCAATGTCCTTCTTGCCCGCGGCGTTTCCACTGTCACGCGCGGAACTTTCGGGAGTACTCGTCACTGTTACTCGTCCTTGTCGGTCTCGTGGTTCTGCTGCTTGCTTTCACGTCGTCCGCGGTCGCTCCCCTTCTGGAAGGCGGACATGTTTCGGCGTAGGCGTGCCAACCGTTCCGCACTGCCGGGTGCGTTGTCGGAAGAGGTACTGCCCGCAGCGGGGCCGTCGCCGTCGGAAGAGGACGGGTCGGCGGCCAGTTGGGGGGCCAGATTCTCCTGAGGTCGACGCTTGGGCAGAGGCGGTCTTCCGCCTCCGGCCTCGACCATGGTCGAAGAGCCGTTGTCGGTCGGGGGTTCGGTGACCGCATCGATCTTGGAGGTACGGGTGGGAAGTGGTGGGGCGGAGCCGTTCTCCTCGGCGAGGATGTCGCTCCGGGGCGTCGACGTGCCGTCCGGGGTGCCGGTCGTTCCGCTGCTCTCGGTCTTTGCGGGGGGACCCTCCGGGCCGGAATCGTTGTCGGACAGCGTGGGTACCGAGGTGAGCACGGGCTTGTTCTGCTCGTCGGGGTTCGTGGTGGGTACCTCCTGGATCTCCAAGACCTCTTGGTCGGTCTCCTCACCTGCGAGCAGAGGGGTGCGGCTTCCGGAGATGAGTTCGTGCGGGATCAGAACGATCGCCTGGACCCCGCCGTAGGGGGACGGACGCAGGTGCACATTGATGCCGTGACGGTAGGACAGGTGGGACACCACGAACAGACCCAGGCGCATCTTCTCGTTGAGACGCATCACGTCGAACTCGGGCGGGTCCGCGAGCAGAGCGTTGGCTGCTTCCAACTCGGTGTCGGACATGCCGAGCCCGCGGTCCTCGATCTCGACCGTCACACCATTGGGTACCTCTTCGCTCTTGAGGTGCACGTTGGTGTGTGGGGGCGAGAACATCGATGCGTTGTCGACGAGCTCGGCGACCAGGTGGATGACGTCGGCGACGGCCGGTCCGTTCAGGTGCACACGGGCGATGCGCTCACGCTTGACGCGGGTGTAGTCACCGGATTCGGAGATGGCTCCGCGCAGCACGTCGATGAGCGGCATGGGGCGGTGCCAGGTACGTCCGGGTGCTTCACCACCGAGGATGAGCAGGTTCTCGGCGTTGCGTCGCGAGCGGGTCGCCAGGTGGTCGAGTTTGAACAGTTGGGCGAGCTGTTCCGGATCCTCCTGTTCGCGCTCCATCTGGTCCAGCAGGCGCAACTGTCGGTGGACCAACGTCTGGTTGCGGTGGGCGATGTTGAGGAACACGCGGTTGACACCGTGGCGTAGTTCGGTCTGCTGGATGGCTTCCTCGACCGCGGAGCGCTGGGCGGTGTTGAACGCCCTGGCCACGTCACCGATCTCGTCCTCGGAGGCCTCCAGCTCGGGCAGTGCTTTTTGGGTGTCGACCTGTTCGCCCCGGTGCAGACGCTCCATGATCGCCGGCAGGCGTTCCTCGGCCAGGACATTGGAGTCGTCACGCAACTTGAGCAGCTGGTCGGTCAGGTTCTGGGAGGCGCGGCGGGCCATGAAGAACACGGTCACGACGATGGCGCCCACACCGAGGCTGCCGAGTACGGCCAGGAACACCGCACTGTTGGCCTGGGAACGGATTTCACCCGAGGCGTGTGTGGCCTCGTCGGCACCGATGTCGGTGAGCTCGCTCAGTACCGGGTCGAGTGCGTCGTGCCAGGCGTCGCTGTCCACGGGGACGGAGAGATCGTCGACCGTCTCCGGGGAGAGGGTGACCGGGTCGGTGACTGTTTCGGTCTCCACGCGTCGGTGGATGAGCTCCTGCTGCATCTGTTGCAGCTGTGCGTACTCGGGGCTGTCGACGACCTGTTGGTAGCGTTCGGCCTGGCCTTCACCGACCAGATAGTGCGCGTTGGCGTCCAGCAGGGTCTCGTAGGCACCGACGAGCTGGGTGAACTCCTGCTGATCCTCGATGGTGAATTCGTCGGTGGCAAAGGCGCGGGAGAGTTGGGCGTCTGCCTGGGAGAGTTGGTCCACCGTGCGGAACATGTAGATCGCGGTGAAGCCCGGGCTGACGGCGTCGCCCTCGTTGCCCTCGCGGCCCTGGGTGTCGAAGCTGTCGGCCCCGTGCAGGATCAGCTCGTTGTAGTAGTCGAAGATCTCGGTACGACCGAGTTCTTCGGAGTCGACGCTCTCCCGTACCGCGTCGATGTCTTGGTACATCTCGTGGAGCATCTCGATGTGCATGCCGCCGTCACCGGGGGCGAGATCGGCGAACCCGATGAGTTCGTCGACGACCGTGCCGAGGCTGTCGTCGGTGCTCTCCCGCGCCTCGGCCAGCTTCTGGACCAGCTCGGGGTCGTCGGGGTTTTCGATGTGGGCGATGGTCGCGGACCGTTCGTTCATGGCGTCCACCAGGCCGACGGCGGCCGGGGTCACCAGGTCGTCGGTGGCTCGAGCCAGGAGGCTCTTGTAGACGGCGTCGACCGCGAGAGTTGCGGTGAGGATCAGCCACAGGACCACCAGGGCCGTGGTGGGGATCATGACCATCGCGCGGATGCGGGCGGTGATGCTTCGCCCACGTCTTTGGGGTACTGCCTGCACGGTTCTCCTGTCGATCCGCGTCGAAGTCTTCTCAAGTGCAGTGGGGCCGGTGGCGCCGGTGCCGAGGGGGCGGTGCCGGGCGGTCTCGCTGCGATGCGCGGGTGGGGGCCTGCGCGGGCGGTGTGCTTTCGTCCTGAGACGTGGCGGAAACCACCGCAGAGCAACCTCTGACGCGGGTTTCGCGTCGGGATCGTATCCCGCCTTTGCGGCGGTGAATTATCCGGAGGACGACGGAAGTCTGCCATGGCGGGCGGAAATGTCCACCTTGGGGGGGACTTCCAGGTCCCGGGTCTCCCACTTTTCCAGTCAATAGGACAAAGGTCACATTCAGGGGGTCGGTGTCCTGTCGGACGCCGAGTGCCACCGGAGTGCACGGTGTTGGGGAGAACATACCGGGATGTTCCGGTGCTTGTGTCCTTTTTACTCAACTCCAGGCG
>DXDP01000149.1 GCA_019115445.1 Candidatus Nocardiopsis merdipullorum | reverse complement strand
GCCGGAACACAGCATGTCCACCACCAGGGAGGCCGAGTCGGCGGAGGTGGTGAAGAAGATGATGACAATGAGGATGGCCACCGCCGAGATGAAGGCGGGCCACGGGTAGTGTTCCAGGAAGGCGAACAACGCACCCGGGATGTCTTCTTGGACGACGACCTCTTCGACGAGTCCGCCTCCCCGGTTGAGTTCGATGTCGAAGGACGACAGACCGAAGACCGAGAACCACACGATGCTGAAGATGGTCGGCAGACCCAGCACGCCCAGGACGAACCCACGGATGGTGCGGCCCTTGGAGATCCGGGCGATGAAGATTCCGACGAACGGCGACCACGTGATGGTCCAGGCCCAGTAGAACACCGTCCACGAGCCCTGCCAGCCCGAGTCGCCGAACGTGTCGTTCCAGAAGGCCAGCGGGACCAACCATTCCAGGTACACACCGGTGGTCTCGATGATGCCGCGGGCCAGGAACAGGGACGAACCCGCGAGGAAGATGAACAGCAACAGTGCCACCGCGAGCAGGATGTTGATCTGTGACAACCACTTGATGCCCACGTCCAGCCCGGAGGCCACGGAGGTCACCGCGATACTGGTGACGATCGCGATGAGGATCACCTGGTTGAGTCTGTTCTCCTCCACACCGAACAATGTGTTCAGTCCGCTGTTCATCTGCATGGTGCCAAGACCGACCGTGACGGCCACACCGAACAGGGTGCCCAGGACCGCGAAGATGTCGATGGCCCGGCCGATGCCCCCGTAGATGCGTTCCCCGATGAACGGATAGAAGATCGAACTCACCCGGAACGGCAGACCTTTGCGGTAGACGAAGTAGCCGAAGGCGAGCGCGGGCAGGGTGAAGATCGTCCACGTGTGCAGTCCGAAATGGTAAAGGGTGAAGCCCATCGCCTCCTGGGCGGCTTCCACCGATTCCGGGTCCGCGTTCTGCTGAGGGGGTTCTGCGAAGTGGCTGATGGGTTCGGCCACTCCCCAAAACATCAGGATACTTCCGATACCTGCGGCGAACAGCATGCAGAACCAGGTCAGGTCGCTGTACTCAGGTTTGCTGTCCGGGGGGCCAAGACGTACCTTGCCGAACCTGCTGGTCGCGATCCAGATGAGGAAGATCAGAAAGGTGGTCACACCCAGGATGTAGAACCAGCCCAGGTTGGTGAGTATCCAATTCGAGCTGGTACCGAAGACGGCATCGACCGTGTCGGTGAAGGCGATTGCGCAGACCACGAAGGTGATGGTCAGCACCGCCGAGACGAAGAAGATGATCGGGTCTGTCTTCAGACCCAGCATCCGCGACAGCTTCTCAAGCATGCAGACTGCTTTCTGACGTCCTGTTCCCCGAACTTCCTGTAACGGGCACGGAACAGTTTTTCTGCCCCTCACAGGGAAGCATGAAGAAGCGCTGGAAATCCACACTGGAAACATGCATGCCGTGAAAAAACAATATCTGCATATTGTCAAAAATCAGACGATTGTTGACATATTCCAGGTTGCGAGTTCAGGAAATCGGAATGTCTTTGACACGAAAAAGCCCCGAGGTCAAGGACCCCGGGGCCGAGAAAGCCGTTCTCAAGCGTCGAACCCGCGCAGGAACTCCCGCACCTCATCCGGTTGTTCGTGAAGGGACAGGTGTCCGGCCCCTTCGATGGTGCGCACCTTTGCGTCCAGGAAACGACGAGCCGGACCGTGCAACCGCGCCGGTGAGAAGTACCGGTCGTGCGAACCGGTCGCCACGGTGATCGGACACCCCGCCCAGGCTCGGAAGAACTCCGCGTTCAAGGGGTGAGGCATGGAGCCGGTACGGCAGTGACGCGCCACAAGGGTGAGCCACTCCGCCTCGGAACGGCACTCGACACCACCCACATCGGTGCCCGGACCCTTGAGGCATGCGACCAACTTGCCACTGGTGTGCTCGTTCGGATGGAGCATCCAGGACAATGTCGCCCACACCGACTCCGAACTGAGGCCCGCCGCCGTCAGTCCGGCCGGGTTGAGCAACAACAGTCCGGCCACCCGCGATGACGGGGTGGAGGCCAACGCGGTCGCGGCGCCCCGGGAATGCCCGAGGACGATCACGGGTTCGTCGGTGATCTGTGGCAGCAGCTCATCGAGCCACGCACCGTAGGCCTCGGTTCGCGCACCACCCAGGCGCTGACCGTGGCTGAGTCCGGGCTGCCCCGGAGGGTCGACCAGGTACACCGGCCGATCCTTCGCAAGGACACGGGCCGCGGACACAGTGGTGGCAGCACTGAAGTTGACGCCCGAGAGCACCAGCACCGGGGTGCCGGGGCCGCCCTCGGCACGGAAGACCTGCGTACTGCCCAGACGGGTCTGCACAGGCGGAAGAGGCCCGAGTTCGGGCCACTGACTCAGAGTTTTGTGACACCAGGCGTGCACGGAGCGCTCAGCATTTTCCGAACGATACACACGCGCAGCACGAAGAGGGACCACAGTCATGGATCTGATTTCACTTCGAAGAGAGAACGGTGCAGGCCGGCCATGTTTTCCGGCGCACCCCACCGGACGGACTGTACGCCTTCTGTTCAGCGCCTTGCCACTCGACGTCGAAACCGCCGCGGTACCGTCGTCGAACAGATACGCACGCTCGTGGGGGTGACCTCCACTGCGTGTCTTGTGGGGGCGTGTTCGTCCCGGTGCATGAGGTGCTCAGCCGTCTGTTGCCGGCGGCCATCTGTTGCTACGGGGTTGATGTCTTCTCGGGTGGCTTCTCAGCCCAGTGCCCGGGTGATCTCGGCGGCCAAAGGTGCAGAGGAAGCAGGGTTCTGTCCGGAGTACAGACCACGGTCACGGACCACGTACGGCTCCCACGGTTCCCCCTCGACGAAGTCCACACCAAGGTCCACCAGACGGTCCTGAAGCAACCATGGCGCCTTGTCGGCCAGTCCGACCTGCTTTTCCTCCTCGTTGGTGAAGGCAGTGAGGCGGTAGCCGGCAAAGACCGAGGAACCGTCGTCCCGCAAGCAGGTCAGCAGTGCCGCAGGAGCATGGCAGACCACACCGAGCGGGACATCGGCCTCCAGGGCGGACACGAGCAGGCCACCTGCCTTCGGGTCGACGGCCAGATCCTCCATGGGGCCATGTCCACCCGGGAGGAAAACAGCGACGTGATCGGCCAGGACGACCTCGTCCACCCGTATCGGTGCCTGTAGAGCGGGGTTTTCTGCCACGGCCCGAGCCATCGCGGTGGCGTTCTCCCGCCCACCGACGACATCCGGTGTCAGACTCGCCTCGTCAACGGTCGGAACAACCCCTTCGGGTGTGGCCACCACGACCTCGTGACCCGCTTCGCAGAACACCTCGTGGGGGCCCAGGAACTCCTCGGCCCAAAAACCGGTGGGGTGCTGTGTGCCGTCCTTGAGCGTCCAGTGTTCGGCACCAGTCATCATGAACAGGATCTGCGCCACGATCGCCCCCTCTCGCCCGATGCCTGTCGGCGCACAGGATCACAGGACTTCGATGCGCTCCGTCGTCGACCCTAACCCCTTGACCAACACCGAGTACATGGGAATCGATTCCCGACCACCAGGTGTTCCCGGGGCGGACTCCACGAGCGGGGCCTTGCCGTTGGCGCCACATCGGCCACCCCGGTCACCCCGGTCACCCGAAACACTGTTGTCACGGCCTTGGAGTAACCTCCTTCCACACCCGCACCACCGGGTCGGAACCCGTGTCCCGCAGAAGGAGCAGCCCCTGTGCCCGAGGAACTCACGATCGACCGTGCCCGGTCCGAGGACGTGCCCGCGATCGTCACTCTGCTCGCAGACGACCCACTGGGCGCAAGTCGTGAACGTCCGGAAGATATGGCCGGTTACCTACGGGCCTTCGAGACCATCGAGGCCGACCCACACCAATATCTGGCCGTGGCACGTCGTCAGGGGCGGATCGTGGGCACTTTCCAGCTCAGCATCATCCCGGGTCTGGCGCGTCACGGTACGACACGGGCCCAGCTCGAAGCGGTACGTGTGCACGCCGACGAGCGTGGCACGGGTCTGGGTACCGAACTCGTGCTCTGGGCCGAACACGAGGCCCGGCGACGCGGCTGTGCCCTGCTGCAGTTGACCTCCGACGCGACCCGCGAGGGCGCGCACCGTTTCTACGAACGCCTGGGCTACCGTGCCACACACGTCGGCTTCAAGAAGGACCTCGGCTGAGGGGTGGTCAGGGCGACACCACGGCGAAGTTCCGTTCGGGTCCGTCGAGCAGATCGGCGAGCCGTCCGACCAAAGAAGCGTCCCCGAAGAACTCCATCCCCTCGGTGCCCTTTCCCGCCAAGAGACGGAGCAGGCGGAACTTGTTCAGCGTGACCGTCAGGTCGGCCTCCCCGAAACGGGGACGGGCCCGTGTGGTGAGTGCACCGTTGGAGAGCGTCGTCCGGTAGGTGATGTCGAGATCGATGAACACCCAGTCGATCACGAAGTGCTCGTCCCAGGCCTTGGGGCCGTTGATCCGCACCGCCACCGCGTCGAACAGCTGGTCCACGCTCAACGCCGAGGCCAGCCCCGTCCCGGTCTCCGGCAGGCTCACCGTCGCGGTGTACCGCAGCTCGGCCGCACCCTGAAGGTAGAAGTTGCGCCAGACGCCGTTCTCCGCGCCGTGGCCCAGCTGCTCGTACACCTCGGCCAATGCCTCCCGGGCACCGGTGTGCTCGGGTTCGGCGAACACCGCGTGGTCGAGCAGGGTCGCGGCGAATCGCAGGTCTCCGTCGGCGTGGTAGGTCTTGGCCTTGCGTACGACCTCGCCCACGCCGCCCATGCACTCGACGTACCGTCGGGCCTGCGCCTCTGGTGGGTGCTGCCACAAGTGGGCCGGATTGCCGTCGAACCATCCCATGTAACGCTGGTAGACGGCTTTGACGTTGTGACTGACCGAACCGTGGTAACCGTGGGTGTGCCACCGCCGGAGCAGACCCGGTGGCAACTCGATCCGTTCGGCGATCTCGGCGCCCATGAGTCCCTGATTCAGTAGTCTCAGCGTCTGGTCGTGCAGGTAGGCGTACATGTCGCGTTGCTCACTCAAGAAGGTGATCAACTCGTCGGTGCCCCAGGTGGGCCAGTTGTGGGAGGCGAAAAGCACATCGGAGCGGTGCGCGAACAGGTCGAGCGCCTCGTTCAGGTAGCGCGACCAGACGCGTGCGTCACGTACGGGAGCCCCTCGTAGGGTCAAAATGCTGTGCATCGTGTGAGTGGCGTTCTCTGCCATGCACAGGGCTCGTCGGATCGGGAGGTAGAAGTTCATCTCCGTGGGTGCCTCGGTCCCGGGGGTCATCTGGAAGACGAGCCGAACACCGTCCACGACCTCTTCCTGGCCGGTCCGGGAGATCTCCCGGTTGGGGGCGATGAGGGTGACGGTCCCCTTGGAGATGTTCTGGCCGATACCGATACCGATCTGTCCGGCGGGGTCGATGGGAAGCGACGCACCGGTCTGGAAGGCACCGCGACGACTCATGGCCGGTCCCGCGTAGACGTTTTCCGAGACGGCGTGCTCCATGAAGCCCTTCGGTGCCAGGATCGGTACGTCTCCCCTGGTCACCCCGCCCACCCCGCCGAAGTGGTCGATGTGGCAGTGGGTGTAGACCACGCCGGTGACCGACCGGTCGCCCCGGTGGGTCCGATACAGCTCCAGGCCTGCACTTGCGGTCTCGGCCGAGACCAAGGGGTCCACGACGACAACTCCGGTCGCCCCCTCGATCAGGGTCATGTTCGAAAAGTCCAACCCACGGACCTGGTAGATCCCCTCGGTGACCTCGAAGAGTCCCTGACGGGCACAGAGACGGGACTGTCGCCACAGGCTGGGGTTGGCGGTCGGCGGACATTCCTGTTCCAAGAACGCATAGGCGTCGGCGTCCCACACCACGTTTCCTTCGGCGTCCTCGATCTGCCCGGGTTCGAGTCGGGCGATCAACCCCCGGTCCACGTCGGCGGTGTCCTCAGGGCCTGGTCCGCGACGGTTCATCATTCCTCCGCTGGGTAGGCGTGTCGCTCGAACACGGTGGCAGAGAGGTGTGCGCTGTTTCCAAGAAGATGCGGTCTTCTTGGAAACAGCGCACACACGAATATGTCGACTCACGGGCCTGTGTTCGACCCCGGTTCGGCGGAACCTTCCCTCAAGCGTGTCCGGTTAGCCTCAGCTTGAGCGCCATATCGGGCAAAAATGGACCAACAAGACATACAGACCGGTGTGGCGGCAAATGACCGCACACTGAAGGCTTCTCAGTGGTTCCGTACAGTAGCCACGGGACGGAAGTGGTTGACAAAGCCGAGTGCCTCCCACAGGGTCTCGTGACCGGCCAGGCGTCCTCGGTGGCCCGCCCACGTGGTACGGAAAGGGGTCCAGGCCTTCTCCGCCACCCCGGGCAGGCGCGGCAACAGCAAAAAGGCCAGGTCACCGAAGCCGGTCATCAGCGAGGTGACCGCCCGGCTGTCGCGATACCTGCGTTGACACGAGAACTTTTGTGCATGATCCACTCACCAGGAGGCGAGTTCCCGAAACCCGCTGGGGGATTACTATGCCTGAAGTCACAAACTA
>DXDP01000011.1 GCA_019115445.1 Candidatus Nocardiopsis merdipullorum | reverse complement strand
GCGGAAATCTTCCACGCGGGTGGCTCCGGGGTGGTCGTGCTGCCGTGCGGGGCCGGAAAGACGATCGTGGGCGCCGCCGCGATGGCGATGACGGGCGCGACCACGCTGATCCTGGTGACCAACACCGTGTCCGTGCACCAATGGAAGACGGAACTGTTGCGACGGACCTCCCTCACCGAGGACGAGATCGGAGAGTACTCGGGCACCCGCAAGGAGATCCGCCCGATCACCATCGCCACCTACCAGGTGATGGCGGCCCGGCGGAAGGGCACCTACACCCACCTCGAACTGTTCGACGCCCGTGATTGGGGACTTGTCGTCTACGACGAGGTTCACCTGTTGCCCGCCCCGATCTTTCGCATGACAGCCGATCTTCAAGCACGCAGAAGGTTGGGGCTGACGGCGACCCTGGTACGTGAGGACGGCAGAGAAGGTGATGTGTTCTCCCTCATCGGCCCCAAGCGTTACGACGCTCCCTGGAAGGACATGGAGAACCAGGGGTGGATCGCTCCGGCCGACTGCGTGGAGGTCCGAGTGGACCTGTCGGAGTCCGAGCGGTTGGCCTACGCCACCGCCGAACCCGAGGACCGCTACCGATTCTGCGCTTCCTCCGACGCCAAGACCCGGGCGGTACGCGCGTTGGTGGAACAGCACCCCGACGAGCAGGTACTCGTCATCGGCTCCTACATCGACCAACTGGACGAGCTGGGTGCTTCCCTCGACGCACCGGTGATCAAGGGCGAGACCCGCAGCAAGGAGCGGGAGAGGCTCTTCGACGGGTTTCGTTCGGGCGAGTTGCGCACACTGGTGGTCTCCAAGGTCGCGAACTTCTCCGTCGATCTGCCCGAGGCAGGCGTGGCGATCCAGGTGTCGGGGTCCTTCGGTTCCAGGCAGGAGGAGGCCCAGCGCCTGGGTCGGGTACTGCGCCCCAAGACCGACGGACGGAGCGCACGTTTCTACGCGGTGGTCGCCCGTGACACCTTGGACCAGGACTACGCCGCGCATCGGCAGCGGTTCCTCGCCGAACAGGGGTATGCCTACCGGATCACCGATGCGGCGGACCTGCTCGACGGTGGCACCTGAGAGCCGGGCGAACCTCGTAGCGAGCTCCAGAAGCCCTGCGGTGTAAGGGGTTTCGGCTTGTCATGAAGATCCGTGAGTAAGAGAATACGGATCACTGGCCCAGTACGGATCGAGGATCTCATGTCGGAACCCCCCATCGACACCAGCAACGCGCACACCGCCCGCGTCTGGAACTATTGGCTCGGAGGAAAAGACAATTATCCCGCGGACCGCGAGGTGGGTGACAAGCTCAAGGAACTGTTCCCCGGGGTCGTGGAGGCGGCTCTGGGCGACCGTGAGTTCCTTCGCCGTGTGGTGACCCACCTCGTCGAGGAGAAGGGTGTACGCCAGTTCCTGGACATCGGTACCGGGCTTCCCACCGCCGACAACACCCATGAGGTCGCACAGGCCGCGGCACCGGACTCGCGTGTGGTCTACGTCGACAACGATCCCCTCGTGCTCGCGCACGCCCGTGCCCTGTTGACCAGCACCGCGGAGGGTGAGACCCACTACGTGGACTCCGACCTGCGCGACACCGGGTCCGTGCTGGAACACGCAAGCAAGGTCCTCGATTTCGAACGGCCCATCGCCCTGACCCTCCTGGGCACCATGGGGCATTTCCCCGACCTGGAGGAAGCACTGGGGATCGTACGAAGCTACATGGACGCCCTGCCTTCCGGCAGTTTCCTGGCCGTGTGCGACGGCGTGGTCTCGGAGTCGGCACCGATCGACGAGGAGCTGTTGGCCGAGTGGACCAAGATATGGCAGGAGAGCGTGACCCTGCCCTACGTTCCTCGGCTCGAGGAGGACTTCGCGCGGTTCTTCGACGGTTTCGACCTGGTCGAGCCCGGGGTGGTCTCGGTCAGCCGTTGGCGTCCGGGAACGATCGACGTGGGTACTGTGCGCGACATCCCGCAGTACTGCGGTCTGGCACGCAAGTCCTGAACGGGTGTCCGGCGGGCCTTTCAGAAGGAAGGTAGTGCGCCCATGACGTAGGTGACCGCGGCGATCCCCCACGCCACGAGGCAGTAGCTGAGTGTGCGGGTACGGAGAACGCGGTCACCGCGCACGGACGGCACGGCGAAGGCGGTCACGAGCAGGACCAGTCCGAGTAGTGCGGGGATCACGGAAGCCAAGGCGAACAACTGCGTCTGGGAGGCACACGTGGCATATCCGGAACTGCCGGGATCACCACAGAACACGTCGTCCCCCGATCGGATCGTTCAGAGTGGGTGTCACTCCCCGACCGTACCGTTTCGAAAAGGCCTCACCGGCAAAGGACGTGAATCACGTCCCTCCTCGTTCGGCCACCGGACCGTGACGCTCTCTTGCACCCCCGCTCTTTACACGGAGCGATCCTTTGTCCAACCATGGAGCTTGTCACATCTCCTGCCGAAGGTTTCCCATGGCCGATTCCCCGCCCATGTACCGGTCCGGTTTCCACTCGCTCCGCGACGGCGGATTGAACTGGGACTCCCTCCCCCTCAAATTGTTCGTGAAAGGCAACTCCCGCTTCTGGGACCCTGCAGACATCGACCTGAGCCAGGACGCCGAGGACTGGCAAGAACTCGACGAGGAAACACAGACTCGCATCCTGCGACTGTGCGCTTTCTTCATCGCCGGTGAAGAAGCAGTCACCGAGGACATACAGCCCTTCCTGCGGGCCATGGCCGCAGAAGGCCGTCTCGGTGACGAGATGTACCTGACCCAGTTCGCGTTCGAGGAGGCCAAGCACGTCCAGGCCTTCCGGCTGTGGCTGGATGCCATCGGTGTCCGCGAGGACCTCCACCAGTACGTCGACGCCAGCCCCGGGTATCGGGCCCTGTTCTACGAGGAACTTCCCGGATCCTTGGCTGCACTCCTGGAAGACCCGAGCCCGCGCAATCAGGTACGTGCCTCGGTCACCTACAACCACATCATCGAGGGATCACTCGCGCTGACCGGTTACTACGCGTGGAACCACGTGTGCACCGTGCGCGACATCTTCCCCGGCATGCGACAGCTCGTGCGCCGCATCGGCGACGACGAACGTCGCCACATGGCTTGGGGTACCTTCACCTGCCGGCGGCACGTGGCCGCCGACGACTCCCACTGGGAGGTCGTGCGTGAGCGCCTCGACGAGCTGTTGCCACACGTGTTGTCCACGGTCGAGGAGGGCGACGCCCCCTCCGACACCCCCGAGATACAGCGTTATGAGCTCCCGCCCGGCGAGCTCCTGCAGTACGCCACCGACCGAGCTCTGCGCCGTCTCGGTGCCATCGAGTCCGCACGCGGTGTCCCCCTGACCACGATCGACGTCGACGCGGAACCGGAGGAGTTGGAGGAACGGTTCGGCGCCGAGGACCGCAAGACCATGGAAGGACTGCTTCCACCCCACACCCAGTCCCCACAACGGACGACCTGACGGACACACCACCCGGTGACCGCGCCTCGGCGGATCAGAACACCGCAGACCCGGAACTTTTCTCGTGCAGCACGAGGTCGATGATGATGGCCGAGGCGACCACAAGAGTGTTCAGCGGCTCCGGCAACGACGGGTACCGTCGATGCATCGCGTAGGTGTCGGCGGCGCTGAAGAGTTCGCCGAGATCAGGGATACGACGGTCCACTCGCGCGACCTCGTGCTGCTGATGATCGCTGATTCGAAAGTCCCTGGCGAAGAAGTCGCCCTCGATCGTGCCGATCCGGCGCTTCCACGGGTCGATCAGGGTGAACCCGGACTTGAAGAAGGAGAAGTCCTGTTCGATCGTGCCCACAGGACGCCCGTCCGGCCGGAGCACGTGCGTGGTCGCGGTCATCAGGGCCCAGTGCTTCTGGATGACCAGCCGGACATGGCCCCAGGCATCACGGACGAACACCTTGCTCTGCGAGCTTCCGGTCATCCACTGCTGGAAGAAGCGAGACCCCGAATCCGAGGTGTCCTGGTGTACGTGGGCGACCTGGCGGCCATAGGGGTCGAAGCAGTGGTACTCGGAGTTCCACGACCAGAATTTCTTGGGTTGTCGCACCAAAAGGGGGTTTACCAAGAAGAAATCCATACATCGACCTTACGCAGAGGGCGTACCGTCCTCGCCACGCCACAGCTCCCGTTGGCCACATTCGGCCGACTCCGGACAGGTTCGGGATCGCCCGGGACCCGGCACCCCGGTCACCCCGACCTCGGGAACGACGAAACCGGGCGGTCCCCGAAGGGAACCACCCGGTCGTCGCGGACGAGGTCGCGTATGCCGGACCTCGGGCTCTTGTGGACTAGAAGTCCATGCCGCCCATGCCACCGGTCGGGTCGGCGGCGGGAGCCGCGGCCTTCTCCGGCTTCTCGGCGATGACGGCCTCGGTGGTCAGGAACAGACCGGCGATGGAGGCCGCGTTCTGCAGAGCAGAGCGGGTGACCTTGGTCGGGTCGATGACGCCGTCCTTGAGCAGGTCGGCGTACTCACCGGTGACGGCGTTCAGACCGATACCGGCTTCCATGTTCTTGACCTTGTCGACCACGACGCCGCCCTCGAGGCCGGCGTTGATCGCGATCTGCTTCAGCGGCTCGGCGATGGCACGACGCACGATGTCGGCGCCGACCGCCTCGTCGCCCTCCAGCTCCAGCTTCTCGAAGCCGGTGACACCGGCCTGCAGCAGCGCGACACCACCACCGGGCAGGACACCTTCCTCGACCGCGGCCTTGGCGTTGCGGACGGCGTCCTCGATGCGGTGCTTGCGCTCCTTGAGCTCCACCTCGGTGGCGGCGCCGGCCTTGATGACGGCCACGCCGCCGGCCAGACGGGCAAGACGCTCCTGGAGCTTCTCACGGTCGTAGTCGGAGTCGGTGCGCTCGATCTCGTTGCGGATCTCGTTGACGCGGCCCGAGATCGCGGTGGCGTCACCGGCGCCGTCGACGATGGTCGTCTCGTCCTTGGTGACGACGACCTTGCGAGCACGGCCCAGCATGTCGAGCTCGGTGTTCTCGAGCTTGAGGCCGACCTCCTCGGTGATGACCTGGCCACCGGTCAGCACGGCGATGTCACCGAGCTGGGCCTTGCGGCGGTCACCGAAGCCCGGGGCCTTGACGGCGACGGACTTGAAGGTACCGCGGATCTTGTTGACGACCAGGGTCTGCAGTGCACCCTGCTCGACGTCCTCGGCGATGACCATCAGCGGACGGCCGGCCTGCAGGACCTTCTCCACAACGGGCAGGAACTCGTTGTTGTTGGAGATCTTGGAGTTGACGATGAGGATGTAGGGGTCCTCGAGGGTCGTCTCCATGCGCTCCATGTCGGTCACGAAGTAGGGCGAGATGTAGCCCTTGTCGAAGCGCATACCCTCGGCGAGCTCGAGTTCCAGACCGAAGGTCTGGCCCTCCTCGACCGTGATGACGCCTTCCTTGCCGACCTTGTCCATGGCCTCGGCGATGGTCTCACCGATCTGGGAGTCACCGGCGGAGATGGAGGCCGTGGAAGCGATCTGCTCCTTGGTCTCGACCTCCTTGGAGAGGTTGCCGAGCTCCTCGTTGATACGGGCCACTGCGGCCTCGATGCCGCGCTTGAGACCGACCGGGTTGGCACCGGCGGCGACGTTGCGCAGACCCTCGCGGACGAGTGCCTGGGCGAGCACGGTGGCGGTGGTGGTGCCGTCACCGGCGACGTCGTCGGTCTTCTTGGCCACCTCCTTGACCAGCTCGGCCCCGATCTTCTCCCACGCATCCTCGAGCTCGATCTCCTTGGCGATCGAGACACCGTCGTTGGTGATGGTGGGGGCGCCCCACTTCTTCTCGAGGACGACGTTGCGGCCCTTGGGGCCGAGCGTCACCTTGACGGCCTCAGCGAGCTGGTTCATGCCGCGCTCAAGGCCGCGACGGGCCTCCTCGTCGAACGCGATCAGTTTGGCTGCCATTGAGTTCTTGTCCTCCCGTGACCGGGCTGATACGCGAAGGGACGAGGCCTGCGCCCGCGACGGACGATCACGACCACACCGATCAACCCTGCTGTCGGGGGTTGTGATCTCGCAGCCTCGCTCCGATTAGCACTCATACTTGGTGAGTGCTAACCAGACACCTTTTTAGCACTCGTCCACTGCGAGTGCAAACGATGTGGTCACGATTCTTCCGGGCCATTTTCCCCTGTTCACCAGCGTGAACACCTCCGGTGCCCACTTTCGCCGTTCAAAGGTCAGGATCTGCGCAGCATGCGCGCACCGACCGCGAGCACCACGACCGCCATGCCCCCGGCAACGAGCCAACCGATCCACACCGTCATGCCCCACTCCCCGGCGAACAAGGCCCGCTGAGCATCCACAACGTGTGCGATCGGGTTGAACCGCGACAGGGTGTACAACCATCCCGGTGCCAGGTCCATCGGCAACAACACCCCGGACAGCAGCATCAGCGGCATGACCGCGGTCTGCAGCACCGGCGCGAACACATAGGTCTGCTTGGTCACCAGGGCCACCAGATATGACAGCGTGGCCAGGCCGACGCCGAGCACCGCCAGAAGGAGCATCCCCACGATCGCACCGAGCACGTCCACCCTGAGACCGAAGGGAAGGACGAGCACAATGACCAGGCACATCTGGACCATCATGATCACCACATCGCGCAAGATCCGACCGAGCAGCAACGACACCCGACCCGCGGGGGTCGCCAGCATGCGTTCATGTGCTCCGGAGGCCATCTCCGGAAGAAGACCGAACCCGGCGAAACCGGCGCTGAACAACGCCAACATGACAAGCAGGCCCGGGACGAACCACTGCCAGGGATTCTCCCCCTCGGCCCCGGCCAGACCGGTGAGCAATGGGGCGAACAACACCAGGTAGAGGACCGGCTGCAACATCCCGAAGACGATGAACACCGGACGGTGCAACACCGGACGCATCTGCCGACCGAAGACGATCCAGGTGTCACGCAGCGGATTCGGCCGCACAAGACTCTTTTCGGGCAGGGGCGTCATTTGCTCTCCCTCAGGCTGCGTCCGGTCAGGGACAAGAACACGTCGTCGAGCGTTGGCCGTTGTACCTGTACGGCGGCTGTGGCCACGCCGGCCGCCTCCAGGGAGCGCAGCAGTTCGGGCAGTGCCGCGTCACCTTGCTCCACACGCAGATGTACCTGCGGCGCGCGTCCCGGTTTCGTGACAAGGTCCAGCGCGGTGGCGCCCGGAAGTTTCTCTGCGACCTCCATCCCGATGTGTGCGTGCTCCTCATCGGTGGTGAAGGTGACCAGGTCCCCGGAGACACGGCCCTTGAGGCCGTCTGCGGTGCCGTCGGCGATGATCTCCCCGTGGTCGATGACCAAGATGCGTTCTGCCACCCCGTCGGCCTCGTCGAGGTAGTGGGTGGTG
>DXDP01000148.1 GCA_019115445.1 Candidatus Nocardiopsis merdipullorum | reverse complement strand
AGGCCGTTCGGTGGGCGATCCAGCCGGCTGGAGGGATGGCCGAGCAGGCGGCCCATCTGGTGAAGACGTCCCGGCTGAAGAACGTGCGGTTGGGGGTGTTGCCGCTCGGCACGGTGCTTCCCCGAGGGCCGATGAACACCTTCACCGTCTATGACGAGCGTCTTGCCACCGTGGAGATCTTCACCGGCCTCCTGGCGTTTCGCGACCCTCGGGACGTGGCGGCCTACCGGGAGCTGTTCACCATGTACGAGGAGCACGCTCTGTTCGGCGATGCCGCACGAGAGCAGATCCGGGCTTGGTTTGCCTTCTGAACATCTGGACAGTCCTCACCCCTGGTTGACAGCCGAGGGTGAGTCCTGGGGATCTACTTCTGCACAACGGCGCACCGGGCGGAGATGGTCTCCGGCCGATGCGGTTGTCCCACCAACCCCGAGGGAAACCAAAACATCAGGCGGCTACCCCCCGAAGCTCACCTGCGAGGACCCCTGCGTAGAAGGTGTCCCACTCGCTCTTGGTGTAGGCCAGTACGGGGGGATGAACGCGTTCGATGTCGGTCAAGGTGAATCCGCCGTCGGGAAGGAAGCGGGGCTGGAGCCTACCGGTGTATTCGGTGGCCTTGGCCGCGATCTGGTCGAGGAAATGCTGCCAAGCGGTGTCCGGAACGTGGAGGGTGGGGCCGTCGGGGTTCTTGGTGTCGCCGATCTCGACCTCGTTTTCACCATGAGACCTTACCTGGACGCACCCCTCACCTGTCGTGCTGAATGAGGACTTCACCCACGTGGTCGAGATGGTCCCGTACTCCAGTTCCTTCACCGTAGCTCCTTGGCCGCTTCAGCGATGAGTGCGTTCGTGTCTGATGTTGAGAGAGCTGCCTCTTCCAGCCGCTGGAGGATGAGTTTACAGCGGCTGATGTCTCGGGGCTTGGTCAGATAGTTGTTGCCGGTAGGACCTTCTGAGTAGCCAACTGGAGGCTCGTCCTCGAAGCTCAGGAGACTGATTGAACCGTTCAGGCCGATGTGTGCCCCCAGCGAGAAGGGGAGTATGTGGATACGGATGTGCTCCTCCCTCTGCATCTGCAAGAGGTAGTCGAGCTGGTCCTGCATCACTTCTGTGCCACCGACCGGGCGATGGATCGCTGCTTCCTCCATGATGACTGTCAGCCGAAGCGGTGGTGAGCGATGGAAGAGGTCCTTACGCCGCATACGGACTTCGACAAGACGTTCGATCTCGTCCGGGTACTGGGTGACACGTACCGCTCGAAGCAGTGCCCGTGCGTACTCCGGAGTTTCCAGCAGCCCGTGAATGAGTGTTGACTCATATGCGGTGACGGCGGCAGCGTCGAGTTCCAGGCCGATGTACGTGCCGAACTTGTGGGGCAGCACGTCGTCATAAGCCTCCCACCAGCCATCGCCGGAAGCATCGTCCAAGAGTTCATGGAAGACGGCCCGTTCGCTTTCGTCGGGCACGTTGTACACGTCGAGGAGCTGGTCGAGCTGTTCAAGCTCAGGTAGGCGTTTTCCTGTCTCGTACTTGCTGATGGTGGCGTGTGTGGTGCCGGTACGTTCACCGGCCGCCTTGCCAGTGAGCCTGGCGTTGTCACGCAACTGCCGGAGTCGTGCCCCGAGTTGTCGTCTTGCTGCGGACGGGCTGCGCTGTCCCTGCATGGGTTGGCCCCCTACCTGGTTTTCGGTCCGATCACCCTTGAGGCTTTGTTGCCTGCGTGAAGATCTTCCCACGAGAGTGCTTGTATTTTATCTGAAATCTTGCCAGGAACGTTCCTGGTGTGTAACTATCTGACTGTGGGTGGCTGTGATCACACAGCTGCAAATGGTGATGGTTCACCTTGAGGAGGAGCTGTGAGCAGCAGGCAACAAGGCATGAACAGGGGACGCAGTGGGCAAACGGCAAGCGTCGACGAGGAGTGGGCGCGGTTCGGGCGGCGGGTGGGGGAGCTACGAGAGGAAGCCGGGCTCAGCTACGGCGACCTGGTGATGCGGGAAGTATGCAGCGCCGAGGAGGTCCGCAGGATCGAGGTCGGCGAGAAAACCCCACCACGGCACCTGGCCGAATACCTCGATTCCAGGCTCAACGCCCACGGAAGCCTGACCAACGCCTGGGCCCGGGCGCTCCTCAACGCTCACCTGGTTTCTGGTGCGCCGCCGCACGAACTCGACTTCTCGGCAGGCACCCTGCGTGAGTTCCACCCCGGTGCCGTCCCTCCTCAGCTCCAGACCCAGGCCTATGCGGCTGCTCTTGGTCGAGTACAGGGAAAGCCCGGGAACCGTCCGGCTGGACGGAACCGCGCCGCCTCGTTGCGGGTGGTGATCAACGAAAGCGCCGTACGCACCGTGGTGGGCGGGGCCGATGTGATGCGTTCGCAGCTGGATGACCTCATCACCTGTGCACGTGGCCAACGGGTCTGCCTTCAGATCGTTCCGGTTTATGTGTCCGAACACCCCTGCTCGATGGGGCCTTTCCGTCTCCTCACACTGGGACCGGTGTACACGGTCGCGCATCTGCTTTCCCCGATCGGGGACGGGCAGCTCATCACCAGGCCGGACCATGTGCGTGCCTTCACCGACCTGTTCGAGGACCTGCGTGGGGTCGCTCTGCCGATCAACGAATCCTTGGACCTGCTGGTCCACCTTGCCGAATCCCTCGAACCCGTGCAGGAACGCCAAGCGATCACCAGTGGAGAAGAAGGCAGAGTACTGTCCTCGCTCTCCTCACACCGGGCCACCCTTTGACGGACGAACGAAAAAGCTCTGGCGGGTGCGGACAACACCCCCAGAGCAGGCCGACACACAATCCACGTTCAACCAGAAAGAGTTGTCGACATGCCCATTGTGCCCCAAATGAGCCCTGCCCGAGGCGACCACCACACCGATGAGACCTCGTACAACCCCGAGCCGAGCCCCTGTGTCCCTCGACAAGCTCGGCGTC
>DXDP01000147.1 GCA_019115445.1 Candidatus Nocardiopsis merdipullorum | reverse complement strand
GAACCAGATCTGAGTACCGTCCGGACTGAATTGTGGAGCGGCGTAGGTGATCTCGCCATCGCTGAAACTTGACCCCTGTTCGGGAGCGATCACCGGCCCGGGTGTGTAGGAATGGTCCTCGTCGTCGAGCGAACCCAAGATCAACCCTTGGTCGGTCTCGAGAACGGCGTTCCGGTATCCGGGGGAGAGCACGAACTGGCTCCAGTCGGTCTGGTGCCGTTCCTCATCAGCCTCGTTGAGCTCCTGGAGACTGAGGCGGGTGTTCAAGCTGCCGTCCTCGATGTCGTGGAAGGTCAAGAAAGTGTCGCTCTGTGTCCAGTTGAAGATGACGAGTCCGGAGAGGTCATCCGGAGGGATCGTCGCTGCCTCTTCCTGGGCCTCTTCCTCGGTGGATGCGTCCTGCTCCTGTGGACTCGAGGTGTCCTCGCCGCCACAGGCTGTCGCTGCCAGCAGGGCGATGGCGGACAACTGGGCGGGGAGCCTCAAGAACGATGTGGTTCTGTTCACAGATCTTCCTCTGGGGTGTGTCTTGTCGGTGCGACTCCGGCGGAACCGGGACAGGGGTCACTTCTTCCTCAGGCCGTCTGCGGGCCCGTGCTCGCTCCCTCAGGGACACGTCCTGATCGAGGGCGATGACCTCGGGCGGAGGGTTGTGTGTCCTGATGGGGCTTGGCCATGCAGCCGGAGCAAGATCCGTCGGAGGACCTCAGCGAGGTGAACGCCGGGTCCAGGTGGTCCTGTGTCATTCGTTGCGTCGCGACCCGCCGGGGTCGACCCACAGGCCTTCTGGTCCTCCACGGAGGACGGCCCGCCGATCCTTCGGCGAGGAGGAGCTGCTACGCGGCGCCTCGATAGCCATGTCCGGATGGGGAGGCGAGCGCGCCTCTTCCTGTCCTCCGAGAGGGGGTTTCACCCGAGCTTCACCCGTCCACGGGTCATCGCAAAGACAGCGCGTCTCCACGCGGCTTCGGGGACGGGTCCGATCGCGGCGATACGTTCTTCGAACCCGCCCGGGAGCGGAACGTGCGCGTTCCGATGGATGCGTCCTTCGGTCTGCTCCTTGCGGGCTCGGCGATCAGCACTCCACACGAGGAAGACGTCGGTCTCCTCGTCGGGGCCCGCGGATTGGATCTTGCCGGACTCCACTTCTTTCCCGGGGGTCTGCGACGCCTCGTGTGGAAAAGGGGCAGGCGCGGCCGGGGGAGGGTGTGGGGCCGTGGGGGGCCACGGGCGTGCAGGAGGTTGGTGGCTCGTGGGCCGCTGGTGAGGTGGCGGGTGTTGAGGTGGCGGCTGGTGAAGTGGTGGGTGTTGAGGCGGCGGTACCTGTCGTGGCGCGGGGGGCGGTACCGGGGCACCGGTGAGAAAGGCCTCGGCGACCGGGTCCTGCGCACGTGTACCGGAACTCTTCTCTGGCTGCGGGGGCGGGTTCCGTGGTCCACTCGGGGGTTGCTGCGGCCCCGACTGCGGCCCCGGCTGTGGGTGCTGCGGACCCGACTGCGCTCCCGGCTGCGGGCGCTGCGGCCCCGGGGGGTCCGTCCACGGCACACGGTTCGGCCCCGTGGGTTGCCCCGGCGCGGGAGGTTTCATGGCGTACGGGGTCGGCGGTACCGGTGAAGGGGGTCTTGGCCCACTCGGCCCACCGTCCTTCGGTGGCTCCTCGGAAGTGGTTCTCGGCGGAGTGGACCGGGGTGCCGCATCGGATCTGCGGCCACCCTGCCACAGGCTCGCCGGTCCGGGCCGAGCGTCGTCTCGGCGTTCGTGCTGTTCGCCTCGGTCCACGGTCTACCTCCCTCTGCCGTCGCGGTGCGCGCTGCCGTCGATCGCCCGTACCAGGGCCTCGGCCGCAACGGCCAGAACGGTCCGGTGCGTGACTTCACGGATGCGTCGCGGCCGCACCACGCTTCCCTGGGCCACGTGCCGGTCGTGTGCCAGACGCAGTACCGCAGCACCACTGTCGGCGATCACCTGCGCCGTGTGTACCCCGTCGAACCCCCGGTCCTCCCTCGGGAGTTCTTCTGTGAGGACCACCACGGTCCGTGCCAATGCGTCGTCCCCATCGGCTCGGTCCAGAGCCCGGCCGACCTTGCGCGTGGCATCGCGGGTCGCCCGGGCCACCAGCACACGGGCATGCGCGTCCGCGCGCGCAGAAGTCATGAACGGGCTCCCACTCTCCCCTTCCACGAGGGTGACCCCGAAGAACCGGGACAGTGGCAGCAGGCCCGCGGTGTGGGCGTCCGCGTCGTCCGGATCGGCCCGTACCGTCCACAGCCGATCACCGACCCGACCGATGCTGTCACCCGCACTCTCGAAAGAGGTGGTGTCGAGTTGCGGACCCAGTTCCCCCGGCCCTTCGACACCGAATCGAGTGGCCAAAGAGGGTTCCCTTCGGGAGGAACTCACCGCCAGGACCCGGTCTCGGCGGTAATGGGCCAGGGCACGGGCCATGAGCGCGGTCACCACCGCGGTGTCCGTACCGGAGTCGAGGTCCTCCACCAGGAGGCGCCGCCCCGTGGCCGCGGACCGTTGTAAACGACTTCCGATCTCGATGGCCGCCTCGACCCCTCCCACGGGCAGGAAAGGCCGTAGGACCGCGCGACCGGTACGGCGCATCCACCCGTCCCCGGACACCGCTCGGGGCGCCGGAGCCGCGCCGGCCTGCGTCTTGATCATGTCGCTCCCCCGATCAGAAGGTCTCGAGAAGTCGTTGGTAGGTGTCGAAGGCCCCCACGGCAAGGGGAACGAGGACGACGACGGCCACGGCTTCCAACCGACTGGTGATGCCACGCAACCGGGCACGTACGTGCTCGGGCTGTTCCACCGACAGCACCACGACCGGGATGCCGGCCACGACCAGTGCGATGCCCAGCGCGGGCCACACACCCCAAGGTTCCGCCTCGGCCCAGGCGAACAGGAAACTGCCGAGGACGGCCAGGCCGGCCAGGGTCAGTGACACCTTCTGTGCCACGAGCGGGAACAGACGGGAGCGGCAGGCCACCACAAGAGCGAGAACGGCGGCCAAACCCGCGGTCCACGGCGTGAAGTGGTTGCTCAGGGCGACACCGGCGACGGTCACCGCGATCGCGACAGCGACGGTTGCGATGACCAGGCTGCGGTGTGCGTCGATGACCGAGCCGAGCACGTCCGTCCGGGCCACTTCCTGGCCGGAGCTGCGTTCGTCGTCGAGCACGGCCAACCCGGAGAACATCAGGGCCATACGCAGCAGCATGCTCAACAGGACCACGCACGCCACCGTCATGATCACGGCGATCTGGTGGTGGGGCAGACCGAACACGGCACCACCGCACCACACCGCGGTGAGGACGAGGCCCGTACCGCCGCCGGTCAGCCCGCCACGCCCGAGCCCGGAGGTCAGGCCGAGAAGGAAGATCAGCATGAAGACCTGTGCGGCCGCGCCACACCATCGGACCCACTCCGGCCAACCGAAGTGGTCACAGGCCAACCACAGCGCCAGTACGCCCAGGGCCGCCCCACCGATCGCCAACGCCGTACCGAGGGGCTCGCGCCAGGTCACCCCGATGGTCGCGCCGAGGCCCACGAGGAGGACGGCCGTTCCTGCCACGAGGAGTACACCGATCGTTCCCGTGACGAACCCGTGGACGAGCCACCCCGTGGCAAGGAGGAGGATCACGAGGGAGACCGTCGCCGTCCACCGTGCGGCGATCGGTGTCCAGCGGCCCCGGTGCTCGTCCAGGGCCATGGACACGGCCTCGGGTACTTCGTGCACGACCGGGGCCGGGACCGGTTCTTCCGCACGGACCAGCCGTAGAACCGCGCCGTCGGTGATCTGGCGTTCCTCCAGGGTCGATTCCCCTCCGAGGACATGTCCTGAGGCCGTCACCAGGTGCCGGAGCCGGGCCGGGTTGGCCGGCTCGTCACCGAGCAGGTCCAGCACCTCGGGCATGAGGGCACCCACGGGTTCGTCGGCGGGAAGGACCGCGTCGACCCTGCGTTCCTCTCCGACGAGCGTGACGCGACTCCAAGCGGTCATGGACTTCCACTCCTGCTGTTCCTGCTGTGCGGGTGGCGGGCTCGGCCGCCGGGGTCTGGGGCGCCGTGCACCGAGTCACTCGGGCACGCTGTTCACGGCCACACGTTCGATGTATCCGTGGGCGATGAGCCAGCGGAGGGTGGGTGCGGGCGGGGCCTCCGCGAACCCGGCCGTGTCGAGGCCGAACCGTACGGCACCACCTGTT
>DXDP01000146.1 GCA_019115445.1 Candidatus Nocardiopsis merdipullorum | reverse complement strand
GGCGGCGGTGTGCTTGCGTACCCCCTTGATCGGGGTGCGGTGTTCACGGGCCGAACGGTCCACGGCCTCGACCGCGTGTGTCGCGGCCTGTTCGGGCACGGTCGGGGTTTGGGGTGCCTGCGCTGCGGACTGCACGTCCTCGCGTGTGACGATCCCGCCCTGGCCGGTGGGGGTGAGGGCCGCCAGATCCACCCCGAGATCCTTGGCGAGTTTGCGTACCGGTGGTTTGGCCAGCGGTCGAGAGCCGGCGGGTGTCGCCGGTTCCGGCTGTGGGGGTGGGGTGGCTGTGGGTGCTGGTGGGGAGACCGGTGCGGACGGGGTCGGGCGGCGCCGGGCGCGGCGTTGCGTGCGCGGTGCCTTTTCCCCGTAGCCGACGAGTGGTTTCTCCCGTTCCTCGGTGTCGTCGCCGGTCGACTCCGCGGTGGCGCCTGCGTCACTTCCGCCGGCCCCGTCGTCGATGGTGATGATCACCGTCCCGACCTCGACGGTTTCGCCTTCCTCGGCGAACAACTCCTTGACCGTGCCCGCGTACGGGCTCGGCAGTTCCACCGCGGCCTTGGCCGTTTCGATCTCGCAGATCATCTGGTTGACCGTGACTTCATCGCCCGGTGCCACGTACCAGGTGAGTATTTCGGCCTCGACCAGCCCTTCACCGACGTCGGGCAGTTTGAACGCCTGCGCACCACCGGTGGTGGGCACACTTTTCTGATTCGCCATGTTCTCTCGTCTTCCCAGTCGCCTAGTACGCGAACGTCCGGTCCACACCATCCAGAACGCGGTCAAGATCCGGAAGGTAGTGCTCTTCCAGGCGCGACTGCGGATACGGCGTGTCGTAGGCGGCAACACGGATGACGGGCGACTCCAGGTGGTAGAAACACTCCTCTGTGACACGTGCGGCGATCTCCGCTCCGGGGCCGCCGGTGAGGGTCGCCTCGTGGGTGACCACCAGTCGGCCGGTCTTTTTCACCGACTCCATGACGGTCGGGTAGTCGACCGGGGCGAGCGAACGCAGGTCGATCACTTCCAGGGAACGGTCGGTGTCGGCCTCGGCCGCCTGCAGGGCGGTCTTGACCATGGGCCCATAGGCGAGCACGGTCGCGTCGGTACCGGGGCGGGCCACCCGGGCCGCACCCATGGGGGTGGCCTGTGTGATCGGTGCGGTGGTGTCGACCTCGGCTCTTTCGTAGTAGCGCCGCTTGGGTTCCAGGAAGATGACGGGGTCTTCGGAACGGATCGCCTGCTGGGTCATCCAGTAGGCGTCCTCGGGGTTGGCCACGGTGACCACACGCAGACCGGCGGTGTGCATGAAGTAGGCCTCGGGCGACTCACTGTGGTGTTCCACCGCACCGATACCGCCGCCGTAGGGGATGCGCATGACCAAGGGCACGCTGAGCGCACCCGCGGAACGGCGACGCATCTTCGCCAACTGGGTGAATGTTTGGTTGGTCGAGGGGAAGAAGAACCCGTCGAACTGAATTTCCACGACCGGCCGGTAGCCGCGTAGCGCCATACCGATGGCTGTACCGACGATGCCGGATTCGGCCAGCGGGGTGTCCATGACCCGGTCCGCCCCGAAGTCCTTGTAGAGGCCGTCGGTGACGCGGAAGACACCGCCGAGTTTTCCGACGTCCTCGCCCATGATCAGGACCTTGGGGTCGTGCTCCATGGCTGCGCGCAGGCCGGCGTTGATCGCCTTACCGATGGTGAGCTTGGTTCCCATGGCCTATCGGCCCCCTTCTGCGCCGACGTCCTCGAAGGACGCCAGGTACTCCGCGAACTCGGACCGTTGCTGCTCGATGTGGACGTTGGGTTCTGCGTAGACCTCGTGGAAGATCTCCAACGGTTCGGGGTCGGGCAGGGCGCGGCACTCGGTACGTACTCGTTCGGCGAGGGTGTCGGCCTCGGTGTCGATGGAGGCGAAGAAGTCCTCGTCGGCCAGTCCGTTCTTCTCCAGGTACCGGCGGACCCGCAGGATGGGGTCCTTGGCCTTCCACTCGTCGAGCTCTGCGGCGATGCGGTAGCGGGTGGGGTCGTCGTTGGTGGTGTGGGCACCCATGCGGTAGGTGAAGGCTTCCACGAGCGTGGGGCCGTTGCCTTCGCGGGCGTTCTTGAGCGCGGCGCGGGTCACGGCCAGGCAGGCCAGGACGTCGTTGCCGTCGATACGCACACCGGGGAAGCCGAAGCCGGCTGCGCGCCTGTAGATGGGGATACGGGACTGGCGTTCCAGGGGTTCGGAGATCGCCCACTGGTTGTTCTGGCAGAAGAAGACGACCGGGGCGTTGTTGACCGCGGCGAAGTTGAAGGCCTCGTTGGTGTCTCCTTGGCTGGTGGCGCCGTCACCGAAGTAGGCGATGACGGCACTGCCGTCCTCTCCGACCTCGCCGTCGCGTTGGATGCCCATCGCGTAGCCGGTGGCGTGCAGTGCTTGGCTGCCGATGACGATGGTGTAGAGGTGAAAGCCGTACTCGTACGGGTCCCAACCGCCGTTGGTGACGCCGCGGAACATGCCGAGCAGTCCGTCAAGAGCGATGTTGCGGCACCAGGCGACGCCGTGTTCGCGGTAGGAGGGGAAAGCCATGTCGCGTTCGCCGAGTGCACGGCCGGAGCCGATCTGTGCGGCTTCCTGCCCCAGGAGGGAGGCCCACAGGCCCAGTTCTCCCTGGCGTTGCAGCGAGACCGCCTCGCTGTCGACCCGGCGCACCAGCACCAGGTCTCTGTACAGTGCGCGAATCTCTTCCGCACCAATGTCCAAGGGGTAGTCGGGGTGCCCCGTCAGTTCCCCTTCCGGTGTCAGGAGCTGGATGAGCTCCGGTTCGTCGTGCGCGGTGTTGTCCGACACGTTGCTCCTCGGGTTCTCGGGGCCGACATCGCGCGGGTGAGCGCTGAATCGGCCGGATCACGGTCCGCGTCACGCCCTGGGTGTGGGCGCGAGCAGACAGCCCTCCCCATATCGTGACAGAACTCACCATGGGGTGCGCAAGGCCTCAGCGTCACCCTTTCACGCGTGCCCTCATGTTCCAAGAGCCCTCAACAGCCCAGATAGCAGGGCTTCCTAACATTTACAAGGCCTTCCAACAACTTTCGGTGTCGTGACCACGGCAGTTGGGGCCTACCTGTACGGAGTTGCGGACCGGACGGGTTTTTCGACGAGCTCGCCACCAGGAGCAAGCCCGCCCGGTTCCGTGCGGCAGGGGATGCACGCTCGGGGCGTTACGAGCTTCCATCGAAGCTACGTGAATCGATCACGACCGGCAGGCCCTCCCACTTGTCCTCGTGCCCTGACGACGAACAGGTTGCAGCAGCCGAGAGTGCCCTGCTCAGATCCTGGACGAGACCTTCCACAATCTCGAAAAAACCGCCCCGACCTGTCGCCCGACACGTTTCGACGTACGAGGAAGCTCATCTCGTCCACGTTTCGAGCGTACTGAGCCCACGGCCTGGTTGCTCACCAACGCTTAACGAGCAACCTCCCGTCGCCACCGAGGCACCGTGAGGGTTACGACCCTCACGGTGCCTTCTGATTCACCTCTTGGCCGCACCGGGCTCGTCCATGGGGGTGCAGAAGTACCTACCGAAGAGATCGCCGAGGCACTTCGTCTCGTTCGTGAGGACACGATCCTCGTGCGTCAACGACACACGTTCGTCGGCGAGAAACCCGTCCAGCCGGCCACCTCGCACATCCCCATGCAGGTTGCCGGTGGTACCGACATCGCCATGCCCGGTACCGGCACTTTCATCCGTGTCCACGACGGAACCCACCTGTTGACCAGCACCGCCAAGAACGACCTCGGCTGATCGGGCGCAGCCCCAAGGCATCCCGGGCAAAGTCCAGGGGCCCCACCCGCGATGATCTTGCTCCTGTGGTCATTTTCCGGCGCCGAAGTTGACCACAGGAGCAAGATCACGGCGAACAGATCCAGGTCTCTGCCCGGCCCCCACCCCGAGCCGCTCCCTCCGTCCAGCGGCCGGTCGATGACACCTGTCATGCCCGGATCGGTGTGGAACGCAGAGAAAACACGTGATCGGAGCGACTACCACTCACCCACCCTCCGAACCTAGGTTCGAAGACATGAACCGCGAAGACGACAACGTCCCCCCGACACCGACACCGGCACCGCAGTCACCCACCGGTCCTTCCCCGAACCCGAACATGGGGCAGGCGTACCCGCCACCCCCCGTTCCCCCTGAGGGGCCCGCGGCGAAACAGCGCCGTCGAGGTCCGCGGCCCGTCCCACCGGGTGTGCCCTACCACCGTGTCCTCAGCCGTGAAAAGCGCATGATCTGGCGAGGCATCGCCGCGCTCGTACTGCTGATGGGCGGCATGCTCGTCTTCAACATCGCCCTGTCACTCCTCGGTGCCTTCATCGACCTGGCGCTCGGCCGATCCAGCTTCCTGCTGGGCGGAGACGAGTTCACCCCCGTCTCCCAGGCCACCATGCTGCTCTCCCTCGCCCTGCTCCTGCCGTGGAGCATGCTCGTCCAACGGTGGCTCTACGGGGTGAAGGGTTCCTCGCTGCACTCGGTGCGGTCGCTCTTCCGGTACGAGGTGTTCGGCCGGGCTCTCCTGGTGATCCTGCCCATCTGGACGATCTACCTGGGTATTTTCAGCCTCTTCGGGGGTTCTCAGGAAGTCCCTTGGCGGTTCACCGACCTCATCGGCATGTTCGTCGTCGTGATCCTGTTCGCGCCGATGCAGTCGGCGGCCGAGGAGTACAGCTTCCGTGGACTCGCCTTCCGGGTCGCCGCGAGCTGGGGGCAAGGACCCCGCGTGGCGCTCGGTCTCGGCGTGGTGGTCTCGAGCCTGTTGTTCATGGCGGCGCACGCCACGCTCGACCCGTGGCTCAACCTCTACTACTTCACGATGGGTGTCGCCCTGTCACTCATCACGTGGCGCACGGGCGGACTGGAGATCGCGGTCGTCATCCACGCGGTCAACAACGTGATCGCCTTCCTGTTTCCCGTCGTCACACACTCCGACTTCACCGAAGGAATGGAACGGTCGGTCGGTACCGGGTCGGCGATCATGCTCGTGCCCTGTGTCCTCCTCGCCGTGATCACGGCCGTGGTGTGGCTGCGTACACGCAAGGTGGGGCCGCTACGTACTGAGGAAGACCCGGTGCGGGCCCCGGTCTTCGAGCAGGGGTGAACCATCGGCCGGGGCACGGTGCTCCCCAGAGGCGACCGAAGGGTACGGGAGGGTCTTGGCCCGGTATGACTTCCCGGGCCCTGTCGGCCCTTGGTGTGGGCCGTTTCGTGCAGCCGATCACTCGGCCGATCAGGTGGTGGCCTCGCCCGTCTTGGGTTCGGGCACCTTCATTCCGCGTGCACGGCCGTGGTCGGCGAGCATCTCGCGGAGCTGACGGCGGGCCCGGTGCAGGCGGGACATCACCGTGCCCAGCGGTGTGTTCATCCGCTCGGCGACCTCCTTGTAGGCGTATCCCTCGATGTCGACGAGGTAGATGACTTCCTGGAAGTCTCTCGGGAGACGGGCCAGTGCCTGCTTGATGTCGCTGTCGGGCAGGCGATCGAGGACTTCGGTCTCGGCTGAGCGCATCCCGGCCGACGTGTGCTTCTCGGCTGCGGCGAGTTGCCAGTCCTTGATCTCGTCGGTGGTTTCCTGCCTCGGTTCGCGCTGCTTCTTGCGGTAGTTGTTGATGAAAGTGTTGGTCAAGATCCGGTACAGCCAGGCACGTAGATTGGTGCCTGCCCTGAACTGGTGAAAGTTGGCGAAGGCCTTGGTGAAGGTTTCTTGAACGAGGTCTTCGGCGTCGGCCGGGTTGCGGGTCATGCGCAGGGCCGTCGGGTAGAGCTGGCCTGCGAACGGTGTCACCGCAGTGGCGAAGTCGAGAGTCTGCTCCTCGCCGCCTTCCTCACGGGTGTCACCGGTCGCGGAGGTCCGGTCCATTTCAACAGTCGTCACGATTCCCCCTCAGGACGACCACGGACGATCTTCCGCCCAGGTAGACGCAACTACACGCTCCCAATGATGACACCGGTACCCGTGATTCCGGTCACGAACTCATCCACATGGTTTCTTGTGTGAACAATCGTACGGTAAAACACGGCACGTTCCCTTGCCCGGTGGAGCCTGTACGTGCTTCACCGGGCCGTGGGGTGCCATACGCTGGCGTCGCCCGCTCCGAACCTCTTCGGAGAACAACCCTCGCCGCGGCCGACGGGCCGTGTGCACACCCGTCGACTTCCTCTGGAGGACCCTGTGGCCCGCGTCGTCGTGGACGTCATGCTCAAGCCCGAGATCCTGGACCCACAAGGTCGGGCGATCACCGAGGCCTGCTCCCGCCTGGGTTTTGAGGGGGTCGATCAGGTGCGTCAGGGAAAGCGTTTCGAGATCGAGGTCGAGGGCGAAGTGGACGAGGCCAAGCTCGCCGATGTGCGCCGTCTCGCCGAGACGCTCCTGGCCAACACGGTCATCGAGGACTTCGAGGTCCACATCCCCCAGTAGCGTCCTGGGTCTTGCCGGTGGGGAGGACGTGAGGCGTTTTTCTCTCCGGGTGCGTTCTGTACCGGTTGTTTCCTTCACCGAGTGCCGTTGGCCGTTTCACCTCGAAGGGCCTCGGGAAGGTTCTTTGACGTGTCGAGCACACGACCGATCAGGAGCACGAGAGGTGGACGCATGGACGCCCTGTTCTCGATAGCGCTCCCCCGACAGGCGTACACGGTGGCCGTCGTACGCGACATCCTCGACACCCTCCTCGTCCGCGGCGGACTGTGCCGCGGTTGTGTCGACGACATCCTTCTTGCCGTCTCCGAAGCCTGCGCGAACGCTGTCGATCACGGTGATCCCGCACACGAGTACACGGTCGAGACCGATCTGGGGTCCCGCTGGTGTGATGTTCGGGTGTCCCACGTGGGAAAAGCAGCGCCCGACCGTTCCTTCAGTGAACGTTTCACCGGTGACCGTCCGTCCTTTCCGGGGTTCGAGTCCATCTCGGGCAGAGGAATTTTGCTGATGCGGTACCTCATGGACGAGGTCGCCTTCGAGATCGAGCCGCGCACAACGGTCCTGCTGCGTAAACGTCGTACCGCGTGTGACCGGCCGTTGGAGGAGCCTCGTTCCACACGGGCGACCAAGTACGCGCTTCTTTGAAGGTTGCGGTGGGTGGGACGCGCCGCCCATGGCGTGGCGTCCCGCCTCCCGTGGTGTTGCCGTGGCTTCCTGTGGCCCCGTTCGGGGGATCACACATGTCGAGGCCTTGTCCAGGGGGTGACGGTCGTACCCGAGAACAGGTGAGCGGGTACGCTGCAAAGTGCGGACGCGCCGTCCCATCCGGGTGACGGGTCCAGGCACCGACGTATCTCCCCGCCGAACGATTTTTCCGGAGTGTGCTCATGACAGCCCGCGTGGGCGTCGTCACCTTCCCAGGCTCCCTCGACGACAAGGACGCGGCGCGTGCCGTCAGGCTGGCGGGCGCCGAGCCCGTGCCGCTCTGGCACGCCGAGGCCGACCTCAAGAGTGTGGACGCCGTGATCCTTCCCGGCGGTTTTTCCTACGGCGATTACCTGCGCTGTGGGGCCATCGCCCGGTTCGCGCCGTTGATGGCCGAACTCGTTCCGGCCGCCCGTTCAGGGGCTCTTCCCGTCCTGGGTATCTGCAACGGGTTCCAGGTCCTCACAGAGAGCGGTCTGCTTCCCGGGGCACTGATTCGTAACTCCTCCCTCCGGTTCGTCAACCGTGAACAGGCGTTGCGGGTAGAAAGCACCGACACCGCTTGGACCGGTGACTACGAAAAAGCTCAAGAGATCCTGCTGGTGCTCAAAAGTGGTGAGGGCAACTACGTCGCCGACGAGGCCACCCTCGACGAGCTGGAATCCAGGGGCCGGGTCGTTGCCCGTTACGTCGGTGGGAACCCCAACGGGTCCCGACGCGGCATCGCAGGCCTGACCAACGAGCACGGCAATGTCGTCGGCCTTGTGCCGCACCCCGAGCACGCCGTGGAGGCGCTCACCGGCCCTTCCACCGACGGCCTGGGCTTTTTCACCTCGATCCTCACCCGTCAGGTTTCCGCCGCACCGGTCTGACGGGTCCGCACACCGATTCACAGGGGGGCGATCTGCACGATGCTGACGCCACTGCGCTCCAAAAAGATGATGATCTTCCTCTCGGTCGTGGTCGTCGTCGCTCTCGTCCTCACCGGCGGGATCGGTCTCTTTCGGGCGTTGTCGACCAACCCGGTCGCCGCACCACCTCCGCAGGACGGGCAGGAAGGGCACGGGCAGGAGGAAGCGCCCGAGCCCTTGGAGGCCCCGGAGGTCGACGCCTTGGGGCAGGCCCCGGCCGGGTTGTCCTACACCTCCGATGACGAGGACGTGCACTGCAACCCGGCCGAATGTGTCCGGCTGGTGCAGGTCCTGCCCGAGGAGGAGGGGGCCGAGGTCGGCTCCGAGAAGACCATCGAGCAGGTCTATGATCACCTGCTCGATCAGGACTGGGGGCAGTTGCTGCCCGAAGGTGTCGAAGAGCCTGCCGATGTTCCTCTGGGCGAAACCATGATGACCGATGGTGATGTCCTGGTTGCCGACTCCTCCGAGCACGGCGGCTCCGACTCCGTGGCGGTGCTGATGCTCGGCAACGCCAATCAGCCCGCCTCGTGACCCCTTTGTCACGCCACGAAGTTCACGGCTCTTGACCGCACGTCCCGAACGGAAAACACGTATGTCTGAAGCAACCGGCCTCGACACCGTCGCCACTGCGCTCGACACTCCGGGTACCTCCCAGCCGTACGCCGAGCTGGGGATGGCCGAGGACGAGTACGAACGGGTCCGTAAGATTTTGGGCCGTCGTCCCACGTCCGCCGAGCTGGCGATCTACTCGGTCATGTGGAGTGAGCACTGCTCCTACAAGTCTTCGAGGGTGCATCTGCGCCAGTTCGGTGAGAAGGCACCCGAGAACGATGCCCTGCTCGTCGGTATCGGTGAGAACGCGGGTGTGGTCGACGTCGGTGACGGGCGTGCGGTCACGTTCAAGATCGAGTCGCACAACAGTCCGTCCTTCGTCGAACCCCATCAGGGTGCGGCCACCGGTGTGGGCGGTATCGTCCGCGACATCCTCACCATGGGGGCCCGCCCGGTCGCCGTCATGGGTGCTCTGCGGCTCGGCCCTGCCGATGCCGACGACACCAGGCGTGTGCTGCCCGGTGTGGTTTCGGGCATCTCCTCCTACGGCAACTGTCTTGGCCTGCCCAACATTGGGGGTGAGATCGGTTTTGGTGCGGACTACCTCGGCAACCCGCTGGTCAACGCCTTGTGTGTGGGTGTGATGAAGCACGAGGACATCAAGTTGGCCGAGGCGCCCGGCCCGGGCAACAAGGTGGTTCTGTTCGGTGCCGCGACCGGAGCCGACGGTATTGGTGGCGCCTCGGTGTTGGCCAGTGCCACTTTCGACGAGGAGTCGTCCACCGAGCGGCCCAACGTGCAGGTCGGTGATCCGTTCCTGGAGAAGTTGCTCATCGAGTGCAGTTTGGAACTGTTCGCCGAGGATCTGGTCGTGGGGATTCAGGATCTTGGTGCCGCTGGGATCTCCTGTTCCACCACCGAACTGGCCGCGGGTGGCACCGGCGGTATGAGGGTCCAGCTGGAGCGGGTTCCGTTGCGGGATCCCGGTCTCACCCCTGAGGAGATCCTCATGAGTGAGTCCCAGGAACGCATGATGGCGATCGTCGAACCCGAAAAGATGGATGCTTTCCTCGCCATCTGCGCCAAGTGGGACATCCTCGCCACCGAGATCGGTCAGGTCACCGACGTCACCCCGGAAGAGGCCGAGCGTGGTGGCCGCCTCGTCATGACCTGGCACGGGGAGACGATCGTGGACCTGCCACCCGGGACCGCCGCCGACGAGGGTCCGGTCTATCAGCGCCCCTACCAACGCCCTGAGTCACAGGATGCTCTCCAGGCCGATGACGCGGCCAAGCTTTCCCGGCCCGAGGACGACACCGAGCTGCGTGCGCAGCTCTTGCGCGTACTTGGCGCCCCCGGGGTGTGTGACCCGTCCTGGGTCACCCAGCAGTACGACAGTTACGTGCGAGGCGACACGGTCGTGTCCGCCCCGCACGATGCCGGCATGATCCGGGTCTCCGACGACTCCGACCGGGGTGTTGCGCTTGCCACCGACGGCAATGGTCGGTTCACCCGACTGGACCCCTACGCCGGCACCCAGCTGGCCTACGCCGAGGCTTTCCGTAACGTCTCCGTCACGGGGGCCCGCCCACTTGCGGTGACCAACTGCCTCAACTTCGGTTCTCCCGAGGACCCGGAGGTCATGTGGCAGTTCGCGGAGTCCACGCGCGGCCTGGCCGATGCCTGCCTGCGGTTGGGCACCCCGGTGAC
This sequence comes from Candidatus Nocardiopsis merdipullorum, assembly GCA_019115445.1. Taxonomy (GTDB): domain Bacteria; phylum Actinomycetota; class Actinomycetes; order Streptosporangiales; family Streptosporangiaceae; genus Nocardiopsis; species Nocardiopsis merdipullorum. The sequence continues at coordinate 775 of DXDP01000146.1, read as the reverse complement.
CGGCGGCAACGTCAGTTTCTACAACCAGACCGGTGATGTGGCGATCAACCCGACCCCGGTCATCGGTGTGCTCGGCGTGATCGACGACGTGAACACCCGCCTGCGTTCGGGCTTCGACTCCGAGGGTGCCGGGGTGTTCCTGTTGGGTGAGACCCGCGCCGAGTTCGGTGGCTCTGCCTGGGCCAACACGATCCACGACCACCTGGGTGGGTTGCCGCCGCGGGTGGATCTGACCGCCGAGGCCGCCCTGGGCGAGGTGCTGGCCGGCTCCGCCGAGCAGGGGCTGGTCACCGCCGCGCACGACCTGTCGGACGGGGGGTTGGCCGTGGCTCTGGCCGAGTCCGCCCTGCGTGGTGGGAAGGGGGTCCGGGTGGAGGTCGCCCAGGATGCGTTCACGGCACTGTTCAGTGAGTCCGGTGCCCGTGCGATCGTGTCTGTCGAACCCGGTCAGGAGACGGAGTTCCTCGCACTGGCCGAAAGGCACGGTGTTCCTGTCACCGAGCTCGGCACCGTGGGTGGTGAGAGTTTGTCCGTGACCCACCCGGGTGGTGTCGTCGAGATCGGTCTGGAGGAGTTGCGCGCCTCCTACGAGGAGACTCTGCCTGCATTGATGGGTGACGTGTAGGTTTCCAAGCCGTGGTGGGGGCGTCTGTCCGGATGCCCCCTCAACACCCCTGCGCCGTGAACGATTTCGCCTGGGGCATACTGCCTTCGACTCCCCGGAGGCCCCGGGGGGCTGTACTTGTCCATTTGTCCACGGGTCGTGCCGTCGAGT
>DXDP01000145.1 GCA_019115445.1 Candidatus Nocardiopsis merdipullorum | reverse complement strand
GGCCTGGCCCTCACCTCCGTGCTGGCCTCCCTGTTGTGGCCCCCGGCGGTGGTGGTCGCCGGGTTCGTCGGGGCGGGCCTGGTCTTTGCCGCAATCACCGACACCTGCGCCATGGGCATGGCCCTGACCCGCCTGCCCTACAACCAGCCGCGCAACGAGATCGACATCGAAGACTCTCTGGCACGGATCGGTGCCGGCCGATGATCACCACCCACTGAACGGCCCGGTGTGCCGCTTTTGTGGAAAAGGTGGCGCCCCACCGGCCGTGACCAGGGCCGCACTCCGCCCATTGGATACTCCCCGGGGTATCTGAGGGGTGCGTGAACACAACGACAACACACGGCCCCCGGGCCGTCCGACAACCGACGGAGAAGACATGCTGCTGGAACGCCTCTACGACAACGATCTCGCCCAGGCCGGCTATTTCATCGGATGCCAGGCCGAAAGAAAAGCGATCGTGGTCGATGCCCGCCGAGACATCGACGTCTACCTCGACCTGGCCCGCGAACACGACATGCAGATCGTGGCGGTGACCGAGACCCACATCCACGCCGACTACCTCTCCGGGACCCGAGAACTGGCCGCGGCGACCGGCGCCACGGTCCACGTCTCCGGCGAAGGAGGCAAGGACTGGCAGTACGGTTTCGACGCCGAACGTCTCATGGACGGTGACACCATCACCATCGGCAACATCACCGTCCAAGCACGCCACACCCCAGGACACACCCCAGAACACCTGTCGTTCCTGATCACCGACGGTGCCTTCAGCCAGGACCCGGGTTACATGCTCTCCGGCGACTTCGTCTTCACCGGAGATCTGGGCCGCCCCGACCTGCTCGACGAGGCCGCCGGCGAGGTCGACACCCGGTTCGAGGGGGCACGCCAGCTGTTCACCAGCCTGCGCGACACCTTCCTGACACTTCCCGACCACGTCCAGGTCCACCCCGGGCACGGCTCGGGCAGCGCCTGCGGCAAGGCACTCGGCGCCGTCCCGTCCACCACGGTCGGATACGAACGGATCAACGCCTGGTGGGCCCCGTACCTGCGCAAGAACGACATGGAAGGTTTCGTCGAGGAACTGCTCGACGGACAACCCGACGCCCACGCCTACTTCGCCCGAATGAAGCGCCAGAACAAGGAAGGGCCACAGGTCCTGGGACCACTGACCCCGCCGACCGAACTCACCACCGAGGAGATCGACAAGGCCCTGCGCAAGGACGAGATCGTCTTCGTCGACACCCGTTCCCACACCGACGTGCACCAGGGCACCGTGGCCGGGGCGCTGAACATCCCCGGCCCGGTCAAGGCGGCAACCTTCGGAGCCTGGGCCCACGACCCCGAGGTCGAGCACCGGCCTCTGGTGCTTTTTGCGCCCGACGGTGACACCGCCCGGCAGGTGCGCGACCACCTGCTGCGCGTGGGCATCGACGAAGTGTCCGGCTACACCACCACCCTGGAGGGCCTGCCCAGACTCATACCGCCGCGTATCGGCCCCAAGGAGCTGGAAGGGTTCGATGCCGCACTCGTTCTGGACGTGCGCAACAAGACCGAATACGCACAGGGGCACATCCCCGGGGCTCACCAGCTCAGCGCCGGCCGACTCCTGGCAAACCTCGACGCACTGCCGACCGAGGGCACCGTGGTGAGCTACTGCCAGACCGGTGCCCGTAACTCCGTGGCCGCCGGGCTCCTGCGCCGCGCCGGATACGACGTCGTCGAACTCGACGGTGGCTATGCGGACTGGGCGGCCCGGAAACAGGACCAGAACCTCTCGGCACAAGCCGGTTGACAAGCGGTGACCGGGTGGTGCCCCCACGAACGTGCCCCACCCGCTCGTGGAGTGGGCACCGCCCCCTCACTCGGCCGGTGAGCAACCGGCCCCTGAACGATCTTTCTCATCGGCCCGCCGTGTCTGCGGGGCCGCACTACGGAAGAAGAGTCGAACACATGGAGCTCTCCTTGGTCCTCGTCCTGGTCCTTGCCGTGGTCGTGGGGATCACTCTCGGGCTTTTCGGTGGTGGTGGTTCCCTCCTGATGGTTCCGCTGCTGACCTACGTCGCCGGCACAGAACCCAAGGAGGCCATCGCCGCATCGTTGTTCATCGTGGGTGTCACTTCGCTGATCAGCACCTTCGCCCACACACGCGCGGGCAATGTTCGGTGGCGCACCGGTGTGGTCTTCGGGGCGGCGGGCATGGTGGGTGCCTTCCTCGGCGGCTTGGTGGGTGGCCATCTTCCCGGCGCCTTGCTGATGATCGCCTTCGCCCTCATGATGGTGGCCACCGCCGTGAGCATGCTCCGCGGAAAGAAGAACAACCTTTCCGGACCGGGTGAGGAACCTCGATCCCTTCCCCTTCGACGGGTCGTCCTCGACGGCTTGGTGGTCGGGGTGATCACCGGGCTCGTCGGAGCCGGGGGCGGCTTCCTCGTGGTGCCGGCCCTTGCGTTGCTCGGTGGTTTGGCCATGCCGGCCGCCGTGGGAACTTCTCTGCTCGTGATCGCGATGAAGTCCTTTGCCGGACTGGCCGGATACATGGCCACGGTGAGTGTGGACTGGACCTTGTTGACCACGGTCACCGCCGTCACGGTCGTCGGGTCCCTCATCGGTACACTTCTGACCTCTCGGGTGCCCGAAACAATCCTGCGTAAGGGATTTGGGGTATTTGTTCTGATCATGGGGATTTTCGTGCTCTTCCAAGAGCTCCCCGCCCCCTTGGGGCCGATCCTTGCCGTAGGTGCGTCCGCTCTGGCCGGCGTGCTCCTCCTGTGTCGCCTGCTGAGCGACCACTGTCCGCTGTTGCCGTCCTTGCGTGCACAGACCTGAGCAACACACCAAGAACGAACACCCAAAGGCCGGGTTCGTACAAGGAGAGCACGCCGACCCCCGATGTACCGAAGCGGCAATGCGCGAAGATGCCACGATGATGTCCATGGGACAAATGAAAGCTGTTGTGCTCACAGGGCACGGTGGCCAGAAATGCTGCGGCCGTACGACGATTGGCCCCGACCGGTACCCGAGGCCGGTGAAGTACTGGTACGAGTGCTGGCCGCAGCAGTGAACAACACCGACATCTGGACACGCCAGGGAGCCTACGGCCTGCCCGGTGATCCACATGCTCAGGCCGGTTGGCGGGGCCCCCTCCACTTTCCACGCGTGCAGGGCGGCGACATCTGCGGTGTGATCGCCGAGGTGGGCCAGGGCGTCGACCCCGCCCGAATCGGACAGCGTGTCCTGGTGGATCCGGCCTTGTACCGCGACCACACACGTGGTGCACCGCCGGTGGGGCTGCTCGGTAGCGAGGCCGACGGCGGCTTCGCCGAGTTCGTGACCGCAACCGAGGCCCAGACCCACGACGTGACCGACTCACCACTGTCCGACGAACAACTGGCCGCTCTTCCGGTGGCCTACGGCACCGCCATGGGAATGTTGGAACGTGCGGACGTTGCAGCCGGTGAGACCGTCGTGGTCACCGGTGCCTCCGGTGGGGTGGGCCTGGCCCTGGTCCAGCTCGCCAAGGCGCGCGGCGCAACCGTCATCGCGGTCACCAGCGGTGACAAAACCACCGACGTACTGGCCGCCGGCGCCTCGCACACCGTCGACCGCAACGGTGATCCGGCTCAACAGATCGCTCGGTACAGCCCTGAAGGTGTGGATGCGGTCGCCGACGTGGTCGGCGGCCCGCTGATCGGTCAGCTCATGCCGCTGCTCGGCGATGACGGGCGGTGGGTCATCGCCGGGGCCGTGGCCGGGGAGGTCGTCGAGTTCGATCTACGCCGACTGTATCTGCACAACATCGCCCTCATCGGTTCGGCGATGCACACACGAGAGCACTTCGACGCACTGCTGCGCACGGCGCGAGACGGCGCGGTCCGCCCCGTGATCGCGGCCCGATACCCGCTGGAAGAGCTCACCACGGCCCAGGAGCAGTTCTTGCGGTACCGGCACGTCGGCAAGATCGTCGTCACTGTCGCTGACCGCAACGACCATCCGTGAAGTACACGGGCATATTTTCAGAGGGTGAAGGGGACCACGGCGATTGGGCACACCCCGATCCGACTTCTTGCCCGGCCCCGAACACGTGAGGCCTTTCCACGTGATGTATGTGCGCTCCACGGGAAC
>DXDP01000144.1 GCA_019115445.1 Candidatus Nocardiopsis merdipullorum | reverse complement strand
TGCCCGCCCGACCCGGCTGTCCTGGTGGTGGCCGAGGACGACCCGGCCACCAAGAGGGAACCGCAGGCCGCCACGGTGTCGGCCGGGATGGAACTGTGCGCCGGGCAACCCCCCGGTGGGGGTGATCCGCTGCTGACCACGCGATCGGGGCGACTGGTGTTGTTGCTCTCCCCCGATGGGGCCGAGCAGGTCCGCCGTGCACTCGGGGAGCGGTCCTGGCGCGCGTGTGTTCTGACACCCCGCGCGTTGAGCGACATGTCGGGGGCCTACCGGCTGGCCGATGGTGCCTTGGAGAGCGCCCCTTCACACGCCTACGACACCCACGGTCTGCTGGACGAGGCCGATGCGTGCGTCCTGGCCCTGCTCAACAACGGTCCGACCACCCCCGAGGAGGTCCGCAGAGCCGTGTTGGGCCCGTTGCTGCTGGAAGACAACGCCCATCTGCTGCACACTGTGCGCGCCTACTTCCGGGCCGGCTCGGCCACGGCCGCCGCCGAGAGCCTCCACGTGCACGCCCAGACTCTGCGTTATCGTCTGCGTCGTGTGCGTGAAATCACCGGACGCGACCCGCACGTGCCCTGGCAACGTTTCGTCCTGGAAATCGCCTGTGCCATCGCCTCTTGATCTCGCTCCGACCCAACGGCAATGAATGCGGACAAAACCTTGCTCTGTGTTGGCGTGTCGTTGTTTTCCCGGAAACTGCCACTCGCCAACACTGAGTGGAGGAGCTGTTGAAGCTCCGCGCAGCCAGTCACGTTCACAAGGGGGAAGTCAACCGTGACCACCGCTGAGCAGGCACCCAAACCTCGTAGCAGCCAGCCGTGGCTCCACCAGAGAGGGGAGGAGATCCAGCAGTTCGGAACGGTCCGCCAGTTCCCGATCGGGCTTTCCTACGACACACGCATGTACTCGTGTCAGCGACTCAACCAGGTGCTCTGTGACACCCGCATCCTGCGTGACATGTACAAAAAGCACCACTGGCTGATGCGCGGCCAGACCTTCTACCAGCTGCACCTGCTCATGGACAAGCACTCCGACGAGCAGACCGAACTGATCGACACCGTCGCCGAGAGGGTGCAAACACTCGGTGGTGTGGCGGTGGGCGACCCGCGTCACGTGGCCGAGATCACCAACGTCCCTCGCCCGCCGGACGGTGTGGAGGAGGTCCCGGCGATGCTCTCGCGTCTGCTGGAGGCACACCAGACCATCCTGGATGACTGCCACGACGCGGCCGAACGTGTGCAAGAGATGAAGGACGACGGCACCAACGACGTCTTCGTCTCGGACGTGATCCGCACCAACGAACTTCAGGCCTGGTTCGTGGTCGAGCACTTGGTGGACACGCCGCTCGTGCGTTCCTGAGTGTTTCGACGAACACGTCCCGCGTGCTCCCGGAAGGGGAACACGCGGGACGTCCTTTGTGCGCACGACCCGTCCGGTTCAGGGCGCGGTCAGGCCCCAACGGCGGCGCAGGGCACGATCGGCCCAGTTGAAGAACACGTCGACGACGGTACCGATGAACAACACGACGACGATGTAGCTGAGCAGGCGTTCGGCGTCGTTGAGCTGACGCGCCTGGCTCAGGGCCCACCCGATGGAGTTCTGCTGGTTGATGATGACCAGCAGCTCACCGGCCATGAGGGAACGCCAGGCAAAGGCCCAGCCCTGTTTGAGGCCGGTGACGAACATCGGCAGAGCAGCCGGAACGATGAGCAGCGTGTAACGCTGCACACCCCGCAGGCCCATGACCTGTCCGGCCCGCAGCAGAGACGGGTTGACGTGGTCGATCCCGGCGATGAGTCCACCCGCGATGGAGGGGGCCGCGCCCAGGACGATGACGAACATGATCGCCGATTCGTTGATGCCGTAGAGCAGCATCGCAAAGGGGAACCAGACGATGGAGGGCATTGTCTGCAGGCCGGTGATGAGGGAACCGAAGGCATTACGCAAGATCTTGACCTGCGACACCGCCAGACCGATCAGCACACCGACCAACAGGGCCGGCACGAAACCGGCCAAGGCCCTCCGCATGGTGACCTGGACGGCGGTCCAGAACTCGGGCGTACTCACCTCGTGGAAGAGGGTCGGCAGCACCCGGTCCGGGCCGGGGAGGACGAACTCCGAGCGCCACCCCGACCACACGAGGACCTGCCAGGCCAGCAGCACCAGGGCCGCCGCTGTCGCCTTGGGCCAGGTCGCCGCCCAGATCCTTCCGGCGAGCTCGGCGGCACTGCTCTTGTCGGTACGGTGCCGAGGCTGTAGTTCGAGGGCGTCGAGCCCTTGTACGTGCCGGTTGTCGCGCACCCCGGACTCAGGCATGGCGCAAGACCTCCTTGCGCAGTCGATCGGTGATGCCGGCGGCCTGTTCGGCGATCGGGGCCGAATCGATACGCCGGGGGCGCTGCCCGTCGATGGTGAACTCCTCGATGACCCGGCCGGGGCGGCTGGACAACAACACGACCCGGTCGCCCAGGCGCACGGCCTCACGCACGTTGTGGGTGACGAAGAGGATCGTCAGCCCTTTCTCCCGCCAGATCCGTTCCAACTCGTCGTGGAGGATGTCGCGGGTCATGGCATCGAGTGCGCCGAAGGGCTCGTCCATGAGCAGGACGTCGGCGTCCTGGGCCAGGGCTCGGGCCAGGGCCACACGCTGTCGCATGCCACCGGAGAGTTCGTGGGGGCGTTTGCGTTCGAAACCGGTCAGGCGGACCAGGTCCAGGAGTTCGGTCACCCGCCGTTTGCGTTCGGCCCTGGGCACCCGGTTGACCTTCATGGGCACCTCGATGTTGGCGCCCACGGTCAGCCACGGAAAGAGCGAGGCCTCCTGGAACATCATCGCGACTCGGTGGGCCCCGACGTCGACTGCGCCCTCGGAAGGGTCCTCCAGGCCAGCCACGAGGGAGAGCAGCGTGCTCTTGCCACAGCCGGAGGCTCCCACGATCGCAAGGAACTCCCCGGCTCCGACGGCGACACTCATTCCGTCAATGGCGGTCACGGCGCACTTGCCGCCGCCGAAGGCCTTGGTGACCTCGGTGATCTGGACGGCTTCGGTGCGCGTGGGCGTCTGGGTGGCGATGGTCATGGGGCAATTACCCTTCCAGCCCGGACACCGGCTCGTGGCCGTTCTCGGTGAGGATCGCGTTGAGCGGGTCGAGGGCGTAGATTCCGGTCAGGTCGGTGGGGTCGAGCAGACCGAGGGCCGCGGCCCGCTCCGCTCCGGTGAGCAAAGAGGGCGCGACCGGGTCGACCGTGAAGGTGATGTTGTCGAAGGCGGAGGCGGTCAGCTCCGCACCGAGTCGCCCCCCGGTGATCTCCTCCATGTGCTCGTCGGCGATCATCTGTGCCTCCTCGGGGTCGTGGTTGATGCGGTCGATACTGGCGACGTGGCCTTGGAGCAGGGCCTCGACGTTCTCGGGATGGCGTTCGAGGTAGTCCGCACCGACGACCAGGTGCGTGGTGACGTAGTGACCGTCGCTTTCCGGCCACAGGTCGGGTTCGTGGACGAGCAGCTCGGTGTCGTCCTCGGCCAGGAGCACGCTCAGGTGTGGTTCGGGGAGCCAGGCCCCGTCGATGTCGCCGTTGCGGAAGGCGTTGACGATCTCGGGGTTCTCCCGGGGCATGACGGAGATCGCTCCACCGCCGGCGGTGTCGGTCTGCCATCCCTTTTCCTCGGCGAACCAGCGCAGTGCGACGTCCTGGGTGCCGCCGAGCTGGGGGGTGGCCAGGGTGGTCCCGGGTAGTTCGTCGACGGATGTGATGTCTTTGTCGACGACCAGTCCGGTGCCCTGGGTGGCGGCTCCGGCGACGATGTGCAGTGCCTTGCCCTCGGACTGGTACCAGCCGTTGACGGCCGGGTTGGGGCCGAGGAGGGCTGCGTCGATCTCTCCGGAGAACAGGGCGTTGACGGCGTCCGGCCCGGAGTTGAAGGTCTGTGTGGACAACTCGACGTCATCGAGGGCGTCGGCGAGGATCCCGTCCCCCACGCCGACGAGTGCGGGCGCGTGGGTGATGTTGGGGAAGTAGCCAAGTGTCAGGGATCGACCGTCGGAGGTCGAGGTGTCGGAGGCCCCACAGCCGGTGGCGGCCAGTGTCAGGATCAGGGCCGCCACGGCTGTTCGGGGTACGTGCATCGTCAGGAGGTCCTTTTTCGTCTACTTCGACCAACGATGAAACTCTACTTAATCAGTAGGGATAGTGGAAGTAGTGGAGGCACTCGTGCCCGTCTTGTGCCTCGAATCACCGCGCGGGGCAGCGGGACAGCTGGTCACACCATGGCCGTCCCCTCACACCGTCGGGGTGTGCTCAGGGCACAAAAAACCCGCGTGCACCGAGCAAGAGCCTTCATGCACGCGGGCCGGTTGTCACCGTACGACCTCTTGGGTCACTCGTCCTCGACGGCGCCACCGTCCTCGACGATGTCTCCGTCGGCGTCGACCGCCAGGATCACACCCTGCCAGGAGTCCTGGATGTACTCCAGGACCTGCTCGTCGTGCAGGAGATCGGCCAGGAGCTGGATCCGCTCGTCGTCGACGTTCTCCTGCAAAGTGACCAGGCCGTTGGCGTAGGACTCCACGTAGTCCTCACCCTCGGGCTCCCAGGCCAAGACATTGGCCTCTTCGGCAAGGTCGGCCTCGATCGCGTAGTTGCCGTTGACCACGGCAGCGTCCACGTCCGAGATCGAACGTGGCAGCTGCGCGGCCTCCAGCGGGGTGATGACGAGATCGTCCGGGTTCTCGACCACATCGTTTTCCGTGGCGGTCTCCCCTGCGTCCGGGTCGATCTCCACCAACCCCTCGGACTCGAGGATGCGCAGTGCGCGGTTGAGGTTGGCCGGATCGTTGGGCACGGCCACCTCTGCACCCTCGGAAAGTTCATCGACATCGGTGATGCTCTCCGAGTACAGACCGAGCCGCTCGATGTGGACGTCAGTGAGGTACTCCAGGTCGACGTCGGGCCGGTTCTCCTGCCACTCGGTCAGGAAAGCACGATGCTGGAAGTAGTTGGCATCCAGGTCGTCATCGGCCAGTGCGGCGTTGGGGGTGTTGTAGTCGGCGATCTCCACGATCTCCAACTCCAGACCGGCCTCGTCGGCGAGGTTTTCGTCGATGAAGGAGAGAATGTCACCGTGCGGCACAAGGGGAACCCCCACCCGCAACACCTCGTCCTGGTCCTGGCCACTGGGGGTCTGCTCGCTGGGGGCCCCGCAGGCGGTGAGCGCCAAGGTGACGGCGGCTGCAGTTCCGATGACTGCTGAGGTGGTGCGCATGTGCATTCCTTCGTGATCTTGACATGGAGGATCGCGGGGGGCACCCGGGTCGGCGTTTCTTGCGCCCGGTGATGTCCTGCACGCCCAGGGGGCAGGTCACCCACTCAAAGCCTATTTGTCCTTCTTGGTAGGAATAATCCTTTTTCCTTCTCGGGGTGGGTGCTGTCCACCACACCTCCCGACACGGCAAGCTCTCCTTCGACGCAGCACGACCCGCCGAACAAACCACCACAAGGGGCAATGACCTCGAGCCACCACCTCCACCCCCCCAGTTTCCGGAATTCTTCCGGAAAGCTTTTCCGGCCACGTCGTGTGCCCTAGATTGTGAGGGATCACAACCCCCACACACTGGAGCACAACACCATGCCCCTGGTCGCCGGGATCGACAGTTCGACCCAGTCGTGCAAAATCGTGGTCTGCGACGCCGAGACCGGTGCCCTCGTACGCGAGGCCCGTGCCGCACACCCCGACGGGACCGAGGTCCACCCCCATGCGTGGTGGACGGCGCTGACCGAAGCGAGCAGCGGCCTGCTCGACGACGTGGCCGCCGTCGCGGTCGCCGGCCAACAGCACGGCATGGTGACCGTGGACGAGGACGGTGAAGTGGTCCGCCCAGCCCTGTTGTGGAACGACAACCGTTCCGCCGGGGCCGCCCGCGACCTGATCCTCGAACTCGGCGGACCGAAGGCCTGGGCCGAAGCCGTGGGCACCGTACCCCCTGCCAGCATGACCGTCACCAAACTGCGCTGGCTCGCCGACCAGGAACCCGAGGCCGCAGCACGAGTCCGCAGCGTCATGCTCCCCCACGACTGGCTCACCTGGAAACTGTCCGGCCGCACCCAGCCCCCCACCACCGACCGCGGCGACGCCTCCGGCACCGGCTACTGGTCCCCCGCCGAGAACACCTACCGGACCGACCTGCTCACCCGCGCCTTCGGCCGCAAGATCGACGTGCCTCGGGTCGCCGCACCGGCAGAAGAGGTCGGCCGCACCGAACAGGGCGCTCTTGTGGCCCCCGGCACCGGCGACAACATGGGTGCCGCTCTGGGCCTGGGACTGCGCCCCGGTGACGCCGTGGTCTCCCTCGGCACCAGCGGCACCGTGTTCGGGGTCAGTGACCGGCCCACACAGGACCCCAGCGGCACCATCTGCGGATTCGCCGATGCCACCGGCCGCTACCTGCCGCTCGTGGCCACACTCAACGCCGCACGTGTGCTCGGTGCCGCGGCCGGCATGCTCGGCACCGACCCGGCCGGGTTCGACCGTCTGGCCCTGGCCGCCCCACCCGGAGCCGACGGCCTTGTACTCCTGCCCTACCTGGACGGGGAACGCACCCCCGAACTGCCCGAATCGACCGGCTCCCTGCACAACCTCACCCGCGCGAACATGACCCCGGAGAACATGGCCCGCGCCGCCGTCGAAGGCATGCTCCTCGGCCTGGCCGACGGGCTTGCCACCATGACCGACATCGGTATCCCGGTCCGCAGAGTCCTTCTCGTCGGCGGCGCCGCCCGCTCCGAGGCCGTGCGCACCACCGCCACCACCGTCTTCGACGTCCCCGTGCAGGTGCCCCCGCCCGCCGAGTACGTCGCCCTCGGTGCTGCCCGTCAGGCCGCTTGGGCACTCGCCGGAACCCAGGAGCCGCCCGAGTGGGATGTGGGCAAGGCCGAGTACACCGCCGACCCCGTCGAGGTTCCCGGGCTCCGTGAACGCTACGCCGAGGTCCGTCGCGCCACCCACGGGGTCTGACCTCTTCCCGGTACCGGGTCACCGCATTTTTGCTCTTTCGGCACCCCTGAAGGCCAGGGTCGCCCCCGAACCGCTTGCCGACAGAGCCGGCCGGCGCCGGGTGAGACCACAAGGTCTCACCCGGCGTCGGCCAGGAGTTCCTTGACCAGTGCAGCGACCTGGTCCACCGCGACGAGAAAACCGTCGTGGCCGCTGGGGGAATCGATCACCCGGGCCCGCCCGGGCACAGGCAGGTGGCGGGCGATGTGTTCCTGCTGGTCCAACGGGTACAGGTAGTCGCTGCTCACCCCCGCCACGATGGTCTGCTCGGGCATGTGGGCCAGTGCGGCCGCCGCGCCACCACGGTCACGTCCCACGTCGTGGCTGTTCATCGCCTCGGTCAGGAGGACATAACTGCCCGCGTCGAAACGGCCGATCAACTTCCCCGCCTGGTGATCGAGGTAGGACTCCACCGCGTAGCGGCCCCCGGCCGCAGGGTCCTCCCCGCTCTGTGGCAGCCGTCCGAAGCGTTCGTCGATCTCGCCCGGCGCCCGATAGGTCACATGGGCGATCCGACGGGCCACACCGAGCCCCGCGGCCGGCACATGACCGGTGTGGTAGTAGTCGCCCCCCTGCCAGTCGGGGTCACAACGGATCGCGTGCAGTTGGGGGGAAGCCCAGGCGATCTGCCACCCGCTGGTGGCGGCTGGGCAGGCCAGGATCAGCGCGCGTCGTACCCGTTCGGGAAAGATCAGCGCCCACTCCAGTGCACGCATCCCGCCCATGGAGCCACCGATCACGGCCGCCCAGGAATCGATACCAAGGGCATCGACGAGGGCCTCTTCGGCGCGTACGGTGTCCCGGATGGTCAGCCGCGGAAAACGACTGCCCCAGGCACGCCCGTCCGGCCCCGGGGAGGAAGGTCCCGTACTTCCCTGGCAGCCACCCAGGGCGTTGGGGGCCACCACGAAGTAACGGTCGGTGTCCAGGGCACAACCGGGACCGATCAGACCGTCCCACCACCCCGCGGTGGGATGCCCGGGCTCGGCCGGACCGGTGACGTGGGAGTCACCGGTCAGGGCGTGCAGCACCAACACGGCGTTGCTGCCGTCGGCGGCCAGACGCCCCCAGGTTTGGTAGGCCAGCCGCACATCGGGCAGTTCCACACCGGATTCCAGGGTCAAGGGGCGGTCGAGGAAGACCCAGCGGCGCCGCCCCGCGGGGTCTCCCTCCTTCCACGCTCCGGTGGTCGGACGATTTCCGGTATCGGTCACTGGTGGGCCTTGGCCGCTCGAAAACCCAGCTCCAGGTCGCTCTTGAGGTCATCGAGGTTTTCCAGGCCGACCGCCAGACGCACCAGACCGGGGCTTGCGCCGGCACTGGCCAATTCCTCCGGGGAGAGCTGGCTGTGCGTGGTACTGGCCGGGTGCACGATGAGGCTGCGCACGTCACCGATGTTCACGAGCTGGCTGAAGAGTTCGGTGCCGTCGACGAAGGCACGTCCGGCATCGACGCCGCCGTGCAACTCGAAGGAGACCACGGCACCGGCCCCCTTGGGCATGTACTTCTGTGCCTGCTGGTGGTAGGGGCTGGAGGGCAGTCCCGCGTAGTGGACCGTTTCGACCTCGTCCCGGCTCTCCAACCATTCGGCCAGCGCCTGGGTGTTGGTGACGTGCCGCTCCATCCGAAGGGAGAGCGTCTCGATGCCTTGCAGGATGAGGAAGCTGTTGAGCGGGGCGATGGCTGCACCGGTGTCACGCAGCAACTGGACCCGAAGCTTGGCCGCGTAGGCCCCGTGGCCCAGGGCCTCCCAGTACTTGAGACCGTTGTAGCTGGGGTCGGGTTGGTTGAACCCGGGGAAACGTTCCGGCTGGGCACCGAAGTCGAAGGTGCCCCCGTCCACCATCACACCGGCGATGGTGGTGCCGTGCCCGCCCAGGTACTTGGTGGCCGAGTGCACCACAAGGTCGGCCCCGTGTTCGATGGGGCGGAGCAGGTAGGGGGTGGGCACGGTGTTGTCGACCATCAGGGGTACTCCGACACCGTGTGCGGTGTCGGCGATGGTGCGCACGTCCAGGACGTTGCCGCCGGGGTTGGCCAGGCTCTCGGCGAAGTAGAGCTTGGTCTCGGGCCGGGTGAGCGCTTGCCAGGCGGCGGGGTCGTTCTGGTCCTCGACGAAGCTGACCTCGATACCAAGCTTCGGGAGCGTGTAGCGAAACAGGTTGTAGGTGCCCCCGTAGAGCTGGGGGCTGGAGACCACGTGGTCACCGGCCTCGACGAGGTTGAGGACACCGGCGGTGATGGCGGCCGATCCGGACGCGAACGCAACGGCCCCCACACCACCCTCCAGGGCTGCGATGCGCTGTTCCAGCACGTCCTGGGTCGGGTTCATCATCCGTGTGTAGATGTTGCCCGGCTCGGCGAGGCTGAACAGATCCGCACCGTGCTGGGTGTCCCGGAAGACGTACGAGGTCGTCTGATAGATCGGCGTGGCCCGCGCGTTGGTGGCCGGGTCGGGACTGGCGCCTGCGTGAATCTGTTGGGTCTCGAAGGACCAGGACTGCTCGGGAGCATTGTCCGCGGGCATGCGCAACCTCTGTTTCTAATCCAGGTCAGAAAGGTAGGAATTGCCTATGGCGCGAGGCTAGCACCCTCTCCCAGCACTGACCAGGAGATTCGGCAAAGCCCACCCGGTCCCACCGGGCCGTGTCGGCAAGGGGTCAACGACCCTCGGCGATCCACCCTGCGGTGTGTTTTCCGAGCAGCATCACCCCGAGGGTACTCGCGAAGCGCAGACGCACCGAAATCACCGACAGGTCCACAACACGCAGGTTCGCCACGCCACGGACCCGGCAGTGGGCATCGACCACCGCATCGGGCTCCCTGTCGGGCCCCGTGCGAGCTCCGCCCATGAGCGCCCCATGACTGAAGGTGGTCTCCCGCAGGAGGTCGTCAAGACGCTCGCTCGTCGGCCACAAGTTCCTCGTTCACCGTAACAACACCGTCGATGGCCCCGGTGAAGCGGGGGTGCTGGGTGAAAGGCCGCGCCGACCGACAGCCGGCCCGCTGTCCCGGCCCCAGCGGGGAGACGGTCTGTGTCATCGAACACGTCCCCTTTGTCGGAGCGCACATCCGGGTGTCCCGTGCCATGCCCTGGGAAGGC
>DXDP01000143.1 GCA_019115445.1 Candidatus Nocardiopsis merdipullorum | reverse complement strand
GAGATGATCGACATGCTCGTGGCCGATGTGGAGGGGCGCCGCCTGGCTGCGATCGAACGTGGCGAGATCCTCGGCTGAAAGAGGTACCGACGATGACAAAACCCCCTGAAGGGTTCCTGTGGGGCGCCGCGACCGCGGATCACCAGATCGAGGGCAACAACACCAACAGCAATGTGTGGGCACTGGAACATGCGCCCGACTCACCCCTGCTCGAACACAGCGGTGACGCCTGCGACAGCTACTTGCACTGGTCGCTGTTGGACAACTACGAGTGGGGGAGCTGGGCGCCCACCTTCGGCCTGGTCTCGGTGGATCGGCAGACCTTCGAACGGACGGTCAAACCCAGTGCTCGTTGGTACGGAGCCCTGGCCCGGCAGGGGTTTCTCCCGGCTTGAGGGTGCCCGACCTCGGGCGGTGTACGCCCGAGGTCACCCGTCCCCGAACCATCACCGGCCCTGCCCACCTACCGGGACCGGACATCCCTTCCCATGAAGGAGACCGGGGTGTCGAAGGCTGCACGGCGTGAGGCCCGGCGCAGAGCGGCCAGTACGGCGGGGCCGGCGAGGAGGATCGCCACGGTGTTGGTGATCGCCCTTCCGGTGTCCCAGTTCCACGTGGAGGTGTACAGGGTGAACACCACGAACCGCCGGAGGTTGTCCAACACCGGGGCACCCGCCACGAACGACACCTGGGTGTCCACACCCGCGGTGAACGGCCAGAACCACATGTTCATGAGGAAACCGAACGCATAGGCCACGAAGATCCCATAGGCGACCAACATCCAGATCTCCGCACGCCCGGTGACTCGGCCCGGGAGCAGACCGGCACCGAGTCCGATCCAGGCCGAACAGATCATCTGGAACGGTAGCCACGGCCCCACACCTGCGGTGAGCAGGGCGGAGGCGAACAGGGAAATTCCCCCGAGGAGGAACCCGAAGCCGGGACCGAACACCCTTCCGGCAAGAACCAGCAGGAAAAACACCGTCTCGATGCCCATGAGCCCCGCGCCCAAGGGGCGCAGACCGGCGTTGAGCGCGGCGAGCACACCCAAGAGGGCAAGAGCCTTGGGGTCCATGCCTCCGGAGGTCATCTCGGCGGCGACCACCGCCAACAGTATGGGCATCGCCACCACGAAGATCAGTGGTGCGTCGGCGCTGTGCGCCATCGCCTCGGGTTCGGGTGCGGCGAACAGGGGCCAGAAGAACATGGCCACCCCGGCAACACTGGCCAGGGCCAGTACGACCACCGTACGGGAGCCGACCCGTACGGCCGAGACACGATGCCTCTGGGACTTTTCCACGCTCACGTGGTCTGCTCCTGCCGTTGAAGTGCCCGATGCACTTGTTCGACGGTGAGCCAGGCCCGAGGACCGAGCACCTTGGCCACCTGGGGGGCGAAGACCGGGGAGGACACGACGACCTCACCGGTGGCGCCGTCGGCGACGATCTCACCCTGGGCCATGACCACCACGCGATCCGCGGTGCGGGCGACGAACTCCACGTCGTGGGTTGCCACGACCACCGACCTGCCCTCATCAGCGCATTCCCGCACGACCCGGGTGAAACGTTCCTTGGCGTGGTAGTCCAGTCCACGCGTGGGTTCGTCCAGCAGAAGTACGGGTGGGGCGGTGGTGAGCTGCACCGCCAGGACCAGTGCGAGCCGTTGTCCCTCGGACAGGTCACCGGGGTGCCGGTCCCCCGGGATCCCGGGAGCGATACGGTCCAGCAGTGCCCGACAGGTACCCGGTGTGGCGGCCGACTCGATGTCGCTTTGTTTGCACTCGGCCGCGACGGTGTCCAGGTACAGCAGGTCACCGGCGGTTTGCGGGACGAGGCCGACCCGTTCACGTGCCTCGGAAGGGCCGAGTGCGCCCGGATCGTCCCCACCGACGTCGACGGTGCCCGTTTTGCGGGGGCCGGATCCCTGGAGTGCCCACAGCAGGGAGGACTTCCCGGACCCGTTGCGGCCCATGAGTGCTACGACCTCGCCGGGGTGCAGGTCGAGGTCGACCTCGCGTACCGCGATCGTGTTCCCGTAGCGGACCACGATCCGACGGGCACTCAACGTGGGTTCGGTCTCCTCCCGCGACATGGGGGGTTCGGGTACGGGCGACTCCGCCAGGCGCTCGCGCAGGGAAGCGGCTCGGCGACGAGCGTCCCGCACCGACAGTGGCAACGGTTCCCAACCGGCCAGACGGCCCAGACGTACCACAGGAGGGGCCACGTCGGCGTCGGTCATCAACCGTGTGGGGTCGCCGTGCACGACACGGCCGTCCCCGGGAAGGTGGACGAGCCGGTCGGCGTACTGAAGCACCCGTTCCATGCGGTGTTCGGCGACCAGGACGGTGGTGCCCAGGTCGTGGACCAGGCGGATGAGGGCCGCGAGCACGTCCTCGGCGGCGGTCGGGTCCAGGGCCGAGGTCGGCTCGTCCAGGACGAGGACCTTCGGATGTGGGGTGAGGACCGCGCCGATGGCCACCCGCTGCTGTTGTCCCCCGGACAGGGTGCGCATGGCCCGGTGGCGCAGTTCGGCGATCCCGAGCAGGTCGAGGGTCTCCTCCACGCGTTTGCGCATGATGTCGGGGGGCACGGCGAGCTGTTCCATGCTGTAGGCGAGTTCTTCCTCGACGGTGTCGGTGACGAACCCGGCGAGCGGGTCCTGGCCCACCACACCGACCAAGTGGGCGAACTCTTGGGGTGGGCGGCTCGCGGTGCTCTGTCCGGCCACTGTCACCCGTCCTTGCAGATTTCCGCCGGTGAAGCGGGGAACGAGCCCGTTCACTGCGTTGAGCAGGGTGGACTTGCCAACACCGGTCCGTCCGGTGACCAGGCACAGCTCCCCTTCCTCCACGGTCAGGGTCACCTCACGCAGGGCGGGCTCCTCGACACCGGCGTAGTGAAAGGTCACCTCCTCGAAACGGATCATCGGGTGTCCTCCTCGGATCGGGTACCGGGGCGTAGGGCATCCACCGGGGGCGTCTTCGGGTCGGTGGGGGTTGGTGGCAGGTCCTGTTCGGGGTTGAGCATCGAGGGTGGAGGTGGGGTCGACCAGGCGGGCAGGAGGGCTGCCACGAGCACCAGTGACGGGAAGAAGGCAAGTTCCGGCCAGGTCAGCGGGTGCAGGGACGGATAGAGGCTCGCTGCGTCGTGGCGAGCGGCCAGGTGCATCAGGACCACCGCTGCCACACCGGAGCCCGCCACGAGGTACTCCGGTACTCGCCATGGGATCGGCCGGTAGCGGGTGCGGCGCACACGGCGCCCCCCGACGAGGAAACCGGCGCCTGCCAGGGTGAGTCCGATCGTCATCCCCCACGTACCCATGTGGCGGGAGGTACCGGTGTCCATGAGTCCGTACAGACCGACACAGACCCCGAGGAGCCCGCCGAGCACCAGGAACCCGGTGAGCAGGCGGGTGCGGGGCGGGATGGTGCCGACCCGGCCGTAACCGTGGGAGGCCATCGCGGCGGCCAGGGCCAAGGAGCGGTTGAGGGCGTCCTCCAGTACGGGGATGACGATGCCGCGCAGGGCACGCACCCCCTTCTGTCGGCCCGCGCGTAGTCGGCGGGCTCGACGGACGCGGAGCACGCTCTCCAGGAGTTGGGGGGCCACCGTCATCGCCACGACCACGGACGTACCGACCTCGTACAGCGCTCCCGGTACGGACTTCAGCAACTGTTTGGGGTTGGCCAGCGCGTTGGCCGCGCCCACGCACACGACCACGGTGGCCAGACGCAGACCGTCGTAGAGGCCGCTGAGCAGCTGTTCCAGGGCGACGGGTCCGAGGAGGCGAATACCGCCGGCGGTTTCGGGCAGCGGGATCTCCGGCAGGGTGAACAGGACGATCTCACCCTGTCCACCACCGAACACGACTCGGAAGAACACGCGGGACACGATGATGAACACGCCCACGAGCAGGTAGAAACGGAACGCCAGTGCCCAGGGCGCATCGGTGCGCCGCCGGGCCACGACGTATCCGGCCGTGCACATGACCAGTACCAGGAGCAGAGGGTTGCTGGTCCGACTGGCGGCAGCCGCCAACCCCAGCGCCCAGAGCCACCACGCGCCCGGATGCACCGCGCGTGGCAGCACGTTCGGGCCGATCATCGTCCTCACTCGGAGTGTGCTCCGCCTTCTCGACGGCGTTGCCAGGCAGTGGCCAGGCCGACCACGGCAAGGAGCACTGCGGCGGCCCCACCGATGAGGGTGCCCCACGGCAGGTCGTCGACGGGGCCGATGTTGGAGACGAGTTCGGGTGTTTCCTCACCACCGGTCCAGTCGGAGGCCTCCTCGGGAAGATCGTCGGGGCCCGGGACCGGCTCGTCGAAGCGTGAGGGTTCGTCGTCGGGTCCACCGCCGTCACCGTCCTCGGTCCCGTCGTCCCCGGTCCCGGCGTCGGGCCCGTCCACGGAGGCAGAGCCCGTGCGGTCTTCGGTGTTCTCCCCGGTCGGGCCGTCACCACTCCGATCGTGACCGCCGTGATGTCCTTCCCCCGAACCGCCTCCGGACCCACCGGAACCGCCGGGGCCACCGGAACCGCCGGAACCGCCTCCCTCCGTGGGGCGGACGGGTGCCACGCGCGGCGGCGGGTTGGTGTCCTCGGTCCGGTCCTTGGAGAAGGACCACCCCTCGAAGCTGCCGGGCGGAGGTGTACGGTTCATCACCCCCCACTGGCTGTAGGTCCACGCACCGTCGTTGGGTGCGTGCCAGTAGGACCAATACGCGGACGCGGGCGGGGTGTCGATGCAAGGTTCGTCCTCCGGGCCCGGTTTGCCCTCGATCCGGCAGATGAACGACTCGCCCCACCGGTTCGTGCCCTCGATCTCGATGCCGGCGTTGACCAGGGCGGAGTGCCCTGTCTCCTGATCACCGGGGGCACAGCGGATGATCGTGTCGCCCCCGAGTTCCTGGAAGTCGATGACCACCGTGACCCCGTCGGCGTCGGGACAGTGGCCGGGGGTACCACGCCCCTCGTCGATGGCCACCACGGGGGCGGGTTCGACCACCATCGCGGCCACGGACGTGCCCATGAGGAACAGTGCCGCCGCGGTGGCACGGGCCACCCGGATCAGGAAAGTACGACGTCCGGGGAGAACCTGTCGGTCTGCGGGCATGGTGGAGCCTCTCGGTGACTCGATCCGGGCGTTCATACGTGGTCCGCTCGTCCACGTGTGGACAGGTGAAGTGCCCCACCCGCCGTCACCAGCACGACGGCCACGACGATGAGGCCGAGAAGGGCTCCCCCGGTGATCGGCAGATTCGGTTTCTGTCCCTCGGCGGGGGGCGCCTGTGTGTCGTGCGGCCCGGAGCCGATGTCGACGCCACCGGGGGGTGGTGTGTCCGTGGGGTCGTCCCCGGCCGGGTCGGTGGGATCGGTGGGATCGGTGGGATCGGTGGCAGGTGGCGAGGTCGGGTCACCGGGCGATGACGGGTCGGTCGGGGGGCCGG
>DXDP01000142.1 GCA_019115445.1 Candidatus Nocardiopsis merdipullorum | reverse complement strand
CAACCTCACCCGTTTCGACGTGACCCGCACCGTCCGCTCCCAGGACTATCTTCACCTGGAACTGTCGGGTCGGGGCCAGATCGAGGAAAG
The DNA here is from genome assembly GCA_019115445.1 of Candidatus Nocardiopsis merdipullorum. Lineage (GTDB taxonomy): Bacteria > Actinomycetota > Actinomycetes > Streptosporangiales > Streptosporangiaceae > Nocardiopsis > Nocardiopsis merdipullorum. Next base: position 3,899 of record DXDP01000142.1, on the reverse strand, counting down.
CACCGTGCTGTCGGAGACCGTGGAGCAGGTGCGCTGCCGCTGGTGTGGCGCCACCGACGCCGTGGAGATCGTCGCGCGCCCCGATGCTGCTCGGTCGGACTCTGCCCCTTCGTCCGGGAACACGGCGGGGCAGGGGTGAGTGGCTCCCCGGATTCCGGCGGTTCCGATTGTGCAGGGGACGGTGAGGAGCAGCTCCACCGTCCCCTTCCGGAGCAGGTCCGCACCCGTGTGATCGCCTACGGCTCCGACGTGTTGGGCGGTATGCGCACGAGTGAGCTGCCCCCTTCCCTGCGCCGTGTGGCACGGTTCGAGCCCCGGCGCCGGGCCAGATTGGTGGGGCCCCAGATCGCCGCTCAGTTGGAGACCGACCCGACCTTTCGGTCCCGGGTCGCCTCGCGCGTGGAGCAGGTGTGGCCGGAATTGGCCGAAGGACTTCGTGAGGGTGTGGTTCCTCCCGCAGCCGACCCGGTGACGGTGGCGTCCTGCGCGTATCTGTTACGTCCTCCCGGTTGGACGGAAGTGGTCGAGGACATCCGTTCGACCTTGGAGCAACACGCCGGTGCCAAGGAGGCCGATGAGGCGGCCGAGGCCGTGGAGTCGGTGCGCCAGGAGTTGAAAGAGGCTCGTCGAACGCACCAGGAAGAGTTGGCCCGGTTACGTACACAGATCAAGGAGCAACGTTCGGAGATCTCCGAACTGCGACGCAAGGTGCACCACGAGCGCCGACGTGCCAAGGACGCCGTGACCCGGGCCGAGCAGGCGGAAAACCAGAACACGGACCGTGAGACCGAGTTCACCTCCCTGGTCAACACCCTGAAGGTGGAGAACAGGCAGCTGCGTTCGCGACTGACGGCCGCCGAAAAACAGGTGGAAATTGCCCGCAAGTCGGTGCGCACGGGACGTAATGCGGACGAGGCACGGCTACGCGTTCTGCTGGACGTCCTGGTGGCTTCCGCGCACGGTCTGCGCAGGGAGCTGGCGCTTCCTGCGTCCCTGGACAGCCCGGCCGACCTGGTGACCGAGGGTGAGTGGCAGGGTCGGCGAGTGGCTCTGGACGGACTTCCGGACGACGATCCGGGGTTGCTGGAGTACCTGCTGACCGTCCCGCACGTGCACCTTCTTGTGGACGGCTACAACGTCACCAAGACCGGGTACGGCACGTTGCCCCTGGCCGATCAGCGTTCCCGCCTGCTGGCTTCCCTGGAAGGGTTGGCCAGTCGCACCAGGGCCGAGATCACCTGTGTGTTCGACGGTGCCGACGTGGACACCCCTCCTGCTTCTCCGAAGCCCCGCCGGGTGCGTCTGCTGTTCAGCGAACCGGGGCGGACCGCCGACGAGCTGATCGTTCGCCTGGTGGAGGCCGAACCCTCCGGGCGACCGATCGTGGTGGTCACCTCCGACCAGGAGATCGTGTCCGCCGTACGGCGGGCCGGGGCCAGAGCGGTGCCGTCCGCGATCTTCCTGCGCCGCATGGAGAACCGAGGTTGAACCGGCGGCCGCTGCCCGACACCCCACTGGTGAGACCCATACCACTTCAATGCGTTTCTTTTTCGTGATCTTTACCGTTTCAACCGTTCTGTCCTGCATGAACAAAGCACTTGTGCGCGATCGTCGGGGCCACACACCCTGCCACGTGCTCGACAGTGTGGTTGAGACGCACCGGGAGGTCCGCTAAGTTCTTCCAGGAACGTGAGTGCTTTACGGGATAGAAAGCAACAGCTGTGTCTGCTTGACCCTGGTGAAGACCCGCCCACTCGCTCTGCCCCCGTTCTCGATGCGGGGTCCCTTGTCTTGCAGCCCCCATACAGCCATGCGGACTTCTCAACCTCAAGGAGCGTGGACCGCCATGAACAACCCAGGTGGTCGGCGTACGGCTCGCCGAATCGCAACGACCGGCCTCGGAGTTGTGGCCGCCGGAAGCTTCCTGGCGCCCGGAACCGCCCACGCGGAGCCGACCCAGGACGAGGTCGAGGACCGCATCGAAGAGCTCAATCAGGAAGCCTCCGGGCTGGTCGAGACCTACAACCAGGCCGAGGAGGACCACAAGGCCGCCGAGGTCCAGTACGAGGAGCTCGAGGAGCAGGTCGGCGACGAGGAGGAGCGCTACGAGGAACTGTTGGGGAAGGTCCAACAGTTCGCGAACGCCACCTATCAGACCGGTGAGTTGGACTCCACCACCAACGTTTTGACCTCCGACGGCCCCGAGGCGCTGTTGGAGCAGAACGCCGACCTGAACTACCTCTCCGACAACCAGATCTCCCAGCTCGACGAGTTCGGCGAATCCTCCGAGCGGCTGTTCTCGTTGAAGGACGAGGCGGAGCAGGCCCTGGAGGATGCGGAGGAGGCACTGGAGGAGGCCGAGGAGGCCAAGGACGAGGTCGAGGAGAAGATCGAGGAGCAAGAGACGCTCCTTGCCCAGTTCCCCGACTCCGACCCTTCCACCGATGGTGCCGACGACAGCGGCGGGGAGTACACCGGTGGGGCCGGTGGCAACGCCGGTGCGGCACTGGACTTCGCCTACTCCAAGGTGGGCCTGCCCTACGTCTACGGCGGTACCGGCCCCAACGGTTACGACTGCTCCGGTCTGGTCCAGGCGGCCTGGCGGCAGGCAGGCGTCGACCTGCCCCGTACCACCTACGCCCAGGCCAATCTGGGTACCCAGATCCACGACATGAGCGCATTGCAACCCGGAGACATCATGTTCTTCTCCGGTCAGAGTCACAACGGTCTCTATGCAGGTGACGGCCAGATGGTGCACGCTCCCCGCACCGGCCGCAACATCGAGGTCGTCGGTCTTGCCGCGTATTGGGCGGGCCAGTTCGAATTCGCGGTCCGTCTGTAGACAACGCCGCCGACGGCAGGGCCGTCCGTGGACACGCCTTGGGTGGTGGCACCCGAAGTACTACCGGGGCCACCAGCTCACCGGGCGCGAGCGAGCGCCCATTTCTGAAGGGACTCCAGTGGTCCCTGACGGAAGTGGCGCAGCCACAGCACGGAACCCAGGATCAACAGTGTGGACAGGGTGGCCCACAGTCCCAGGATCCACCACGATCCGGTGCCCGCCATACGTTCCGCCAGACCGAAAGCGAACCCGTAACAGACGAACATCAGAACCACGTTCTGCACGACGTAGCCCGTCATGGCCATGCGCCCCAGGCCGACGAGTCCGGTGATCACCGGGCCGGTACGTCTGCGTCGGTCCAGAACGGTGCCCACCAGCCCGACGATGCCGAGGGCCACCAAGGGTGCGAGTACGTAACGGTCCAGGAGAAACCAGTCGGGCCCGGCCAAGGACGTGACGATGTCGAGCGGCACGCCCACTCCCAGCCCCCAGCGCAGGAGTCGGGCACGGATCCGGCGACCGGTCTCCTGCTCATCGAAGGCCCCTGCCCGAAAGAGGCGCACGCCCAGTAGGAACATGAAGACCATGAGGGCGAAGGTCAGGATCGGCTCACTGCGCAGGGCCAGGAAGTTCTCCAGACGGAAGGCGACCTGCTCGAGGTAGGAACCGTGGGCATAAAGATCGACGGTTGCCGCCGGTATACGTCCTTCCCCCTCGGGCACAGGCATCAGGACCAGGGCGGCGGTGAGCAGGCCCATCAGTGCCAGGTGCAGGGTCAACGAGGTCCACATCACCCACGAACGCACCCGTGCGGAGCGTTTCAGGAGCCAGGCCACGAGCAGTGCGACGATCGCGTACCCCATGAGCACGTCGGCGGCGAAGACCAGGGTGAAGTGGACCGCCCCCTCGACGAAGAGGAACAGGGCCCGCCACTTGTACGGGCCCGGCCACCGTCTGCCGTGCCGCTCGGCCGATCGGAACTGTAGGGCCAGGCCGACCCCGAACATGAGGGTGAGCAGGGCCAGGAACTTGCCGTTGGCGGCGGCTCGGAACATCC